>JACPOH010000286.1 GCA_016185075.1 Aquabacterium sp.
GAGATCGCCCCCCTTGAATTCACGAGTTCTTGGTCTGATTGACCGAAATCATGAGCGATTATCCATTCAGGCGCAATGGCCTCCCGGCTACACCATGGAGAGAGGGCGCCAAAGCGCCCTCTCTGCGTGCCCCGAAGCTGTCTGGCGCACACAGGCGCCGAGCCATCACTTGGCCCAGTTGCCGTCCTTCAGGCCGGTGATCTTGTTGAACACCGGCTTGCCGGGCGCGTGGTCCTTGCGATCGGCGACAAAGTAGCCATGACGCTCGAACTGGAACTTCTGATCGGCTTGCGCCTGCGCCAGCGAGGGCTCGACATAGGCCGTGACGACCTTCTTGCTCTCCGGGTTGAGGCTGGCCAGGAAGTCCTTGCCACCGGCGTCCGGATGCGGGTCGGTAAACAGGCGGTCATACACCCGGACCTCGGCGGCCACACCATCGGCCACGCCCACCCAGGTGATGGCGGCCTTGACCTTGACGCTGTCGGCGCCAGGCGTGCCGCTCTTGGTGTCAGGCACGACCGTGGCCAACACCTCGGTGACCTGGCCGGCCGCATCCTTCACGCAACCCGTGCACTCGATGACATAGCCGCCCTTGAGACGCACCTTGTTGCCCGGGAACAGGCGCTTGTAGCCCTTGGGCGGCACCTCTTCGAAGTCTTCTCGCTCGATCCACACTTCCTTGCCGATGCTGAACTGGCGCACGGGCGATTCGGTGCCTTCGGGCGCGTCATGGGCATGGTGAGGCAAAGCGGGCAGCGAGCAAGGCTCCAGATGGCCGGCACCCATGACCTCGTCCCAGTTGGTGAGCACCAGCTTGACCGGGTCGAGCACGGCCATGCCGCGGTGCGCCTTGTTCTCCAGGTCATCGCGCAAGGCGATGTCCAGCGTGCTGTAGTCGATCCAGCTGTCAGCCTTGCTCACGCCGATGCGCTCGCAGAACAGCTGGATGGCCTCGGGCGTGTAGCCACGGCGGCGCAGGCCCACGATGGTCGGCATGCGCGGGTCATCCCAGCCTTCCACGACCTTTTCATCGACCAGCTGCTTGAGCTTGCGCTTGGAGGTGATCACATAGGTGAGGTTCAGGCGCGCGAATTCGTACTGACGCGGCGTGGGCTGCTTGAGCAGGCCGCCTTCGGCCAGACGGTCCACCAGCCAGTCGTAGAAGGGGCGCTGGTCTTCGAATTCGAGCGTGCAGATCGAATGCGTGATCTGCTCCAGCGCGTCTTCAATGGGGTGCGCGAAGGTGTACATCGGGTAGATGCACCACTTGTCGCCCGTGTTGTGGTGGGTGGCGCGGCGGATGCGGTAGATGGCCGGGTCGCGCATGTTGATGTTGGGCGCGGCCATGTCGATCTTGGCGCGCAGCACCATGCTGCCGTCCGGGTGCTTCCCGTCGCGCATCTCGCGGAAACGCACCAGGTTTTCTTGCGGCGTGCGGCTGCGGAAGGGGCTGTCCTTGCCGGGGGTGGAGAAGTCGCCGCGGTTGGCACGCATTTCTTCAGGCGTTTGCTCGTCCACATAGGCCAGGCCGGCTTCGATCAGGTACTCGGCGGCGCGGTACATGTGGTCGAAGTAGTTGCTGGCGTAGTAGAGGTGGCTCTGTGCCTGGCCGTTGAAGTTCGAGTCCCAGCCAAAGCCCAGCCACTTGATGGCGTCCAGGATGGCGTCGACGTACTCCTGCTCCTCCTTCTCCGGGTTGGTGTCGTCAAAACGCATGTGGCAGACGCCACCGTAGTCACGCGCCAGGCCGAAGTTCAGGCAGATGCTCTTGGCATGGCCCACGTGCAGGTAGCCATTGGGCTCAGGCGGGAAACGGGTGCGGATCTTGGCGGGGTCAGGCTGCCCCTGCTCGTGGTGGGCGGCGTCACCCGGCGAGCCGCCCCAACGGCGGCTGGCATAGGTGCCCTGCTCCAGATCGCGGTCAATGATGCCGCGCAGGAAATTGCTGGGTTTGGCTGGTGTGTTGTCGTCTGTAGGCGCGTTCATGCCTCGATTCTATCGACGGGACTGGCCCGCGCCGACGCTTGGGTATAAGGTGGCCATACATATCAGCTCGAAAACACGCGCACATGGCCAACAACCACAAACACGACGAACGTCTGAGCAAGAAGGACTACGAAGAGCGGCTGGAGCCCCTGCAACTGGAGCTCAACCAGATGGCACGCTGGCTGCAGCACACCGGCAAGCGGATGCTGATCCTGTTCGAGGGCCGCGACACGGCCGGCAAGACGGGCGTGATCAACGCGATCTCGGAGTGCCTGAACCCGCGCCAGTACCAGATCGTGGCCCTGCCCAAGCCCTCCGAGGACGAAAGCACCCAGTGGTATTTCCAGCGCTACGTGCCCCACCTGCCGGCAGGCGGCCATGTCTCCTTGTTCGACCGCAGCTGGTACAACCGTGCCGGTGTCGAAAAGGTCATGGGCTACTGCAGCGACGAGCAGTACCAGCGCTTCCTCAAACAGGCGCCCGTGTTTGAAAAGCTGCTGGTCGACGACGGCATCCTCTTGTTCAAGTACTGGCTGACGGTGGATCAGGCCGAGCAGGAGCGCCGCTTTGCCGAACGGCGCGACGACCCCTTCAAGCGCTGGAAGCTGTCGCCCATCGACCTGATGGCGCGCCAGAAGTACGAGGAGTACGGCAAGGCGCGTGACGCCATGCTGGAGGCCACCCACACCAAGCACGCCCCCTGGACCCTGGTGGATTTCAACGACCAGCGCCTGGGCCGCCTGACCCTGATCCGCCACCTGCTGGACCACCTGCCTGACTACGCCGTGCCCGATCAATGGATCGATTTTGCACCGCTCAACGGCAAGCTGGCCAAGGAGAACTTCAAAGGGCCGCTCAAGCCGATTCCGCCGGCCGCGGCTTGAATTCAAACAAACGTTCAACTCACGCAGCTAGGGAAATAGCACCGTTTCAAACACCCCTCATTCAGGGGTATTCGTTAAATAGCAGGGTTGCCCCTCTCGGGCAGGCGATCGGCCGACTTCAACAATCAGGCCCACAGCAGTCGCCACACATCGCCAGAAAGCAGCCCGCCCATGCTCACCACCCGCTACCAGAAGGTCAACACGCTGAGTGTCGTGGACATCGCCCGCATGCATGCCCTGTTCGAGGAGAACTACGCTTTCAGCCCGCTGTCGACCTTCATCAACGACCTGGAGAAGAAGGACGGCGCCTTCATCGTGCGCAAGAAGTCCACCCAGGAGATCGTGGGCTTCTCCACACTGGGCATCTACACCTTCGAGCTGGGCGGCAAGAAGGCCAAGGGCCTGTTCAGCGGTGACACCATCATCGACCGCAACTACTGGGGTTCGCGCTCGTTGCAAAACGCCTTTGCGCTCAAGCTGTTCTGGGAAGCCCTCAAGTCCCCACTGACGCCACAGTACTGGCTGCTGATCTCCAAGGGCTACAAGACCTATCTGCTGCTCGCGCGCAACTTCCCGGATTTCTACCCCAAGCGCGGCGGCTCAACGCCTGAGCTGAAGGACCTGGTCACCGAGTACTGCGAAGCCATGTTCCCTGGCAAGCTGGACCCAGACAGCATGCTGCTGGACTTCGGCGACAACGCCAATTGCCTGAAGGACCACGTGGCGGCCATCACCCCCGAGATGCGCGCGGCCGACCCCGACATCGCCTTCTTCGAGCAACGCAACCCGAGCTGGCAACGCGGCACCGAGCTGCCCTGCATCGCACTGGCCGACCTCAAGACCTTCATGACCTTCGTGTGGCCCTTCCTGTGGAAGACGCTGCTGGGCAAGAAGGCGGCGCCCAAGGCGGATACCGCTCAGGCCGACGCACAAGCCCGCCGTGCCTGAAGGCCGCAATCAGGTCGCGTCCTGACTGCCTTTGTCGCCTTGACTGCCCGGGCGCTCGTCCGTGGTGGCTGCAGCCTCAGGCGCCTTGCTCACACCCTCGCGGGCCCGCTCGGCATAGCGGTTGAAACGCCAGGCGGTGTTCTCCAGCGTGATGCGTCGCCAGGTGGCGCGCTTTTCGGCCGGGCTCATCTCGGGCCAGAGTTGCACCTCGTCAAAGGTACGGCCACAGCCCTTGCACAGGTCATCGCCTTGACTGGTCGAGCAGATGGCGATGCAAGGCGTATCGGGCGTGGTGCCATACCAGGCCAGCCAGGCCTCGCGTGCGGCCTTGGGCATCGTGGCCTCGTCGCATTCACTCTCGCGGTAATAGACCATGAGCGCATAGACCTCGGCCAGCTTTTGCACTTCAGCGCACAGGCTGATGCCATCGGGCGATGGCCGCTGCTCACGCCACCAGTTGATGGCCGACTCGATGTCGGTGATGTGGATGCCTGCCATGCTGTGCTCTGACTCGCCGCTCAGCCCTTGGCCGCTTTGCTGGCCTGCTCGGCTTCATGGGCCTGCAGTCCAAGCAAGGCCGCCTCCACGGCCTCACGCGCCACGCCTTCAGCCAGGCTCACCGGCGCATCGCCCAGCACCACGGCGCCTTCGGTCTTGAAACGCTTGACCCAGGCGCCCGCCTCACGGCCTTCGGCAAAGGCCTGGCTTTGCAGCAGCAGGGCGCCATCGGCCGCGGTGAGCTTGAAATAGAACTGCCCATCGGCCTCGCGGTATTGCTTGAACACGGGCAAGTCAGACTTGCTGGCCTGCGCCTTGGCCGCCTTCGCCTGGGGCACGGCCAACATGGGTCGCAGGCCCACCGCCTGGCGCAACTCGGCCAGCAAGGGTGTGGCCACGGCGCGGGCCTTGGCGGCCCCCGCCTGCAGGATGTCCTCGATGTGCTCGGGGTGGGCCATCAGGTCGGCATAGCGCTCACGCATCGGGCCCACATGGGCTTCGATCAGCTGCACCACGCGCTGCTTGGCGTCGCCCCAGCCCAGGCCGGCACGCAGGTCGGCACGGAAGGCCTCACGCGTGGCCGCATCGGCAAAGGCGTCATGGATGGTGACCAGGTGGGCGCTGTCCGGGTCCTTGGGCTCGCCGGGCAATTTCGAATCCGTCACGATGCGCGCAATCGCATCCTTCAGGGCCTTGGCGCCACCTGTGAACAAGGGCACGGTGTTGTCGTAGCTCTTGCTCATCTTGCGGCCATCCAGGCCCGGCAAGGTGGCCACGCTCTCTTCGATCTCGGCTTGCGGCAGCACGAACAGCTCGCGGCCCTTGCCGAAAGTATGGTTGAAGCGCTGGGCCACATCACGCGCCATCTCGATGTGCTGGACCTGGTCGCGGCCCACCGGCACACGGTGCGCGTTGAACAACAGGATGTCGGCGGCCATCAAGATGGGGTAGCAGTACAGGCCCATGGTGATGCCAGCGTCCGGGTCCTCGGCATTGGCGCCGTTGGCGTCCACCGCGGCCTTGTAGGCGTGGGCGCGGTTCATCTGGCCCTTGGCGGTCACACAGGTCAGCAGCCAGTTGAGTTCGGTCGTCTCGGGGATGTCGCTCTGGCGGTAGAAGGTCACGCGCTCGGTGTCGAGGCCGGCGGCCAGCCAGGTGGCGGCGATTTCAAGGCGTGAACGCTCGATGCGGTCCGGGTCGTCGCACTTGATGAGCGCGTGGTAGTCGGCCAGGAAGAAAAAGCTCTCGACCCCGGCCTCACGGCTGGCGGCAATGGCGGGGCGGATGGCGCCCACGTAATTGCCCAGGTGGGGGGTGCCGGTGGTGGTGATACCGGTGAGAACGCGTACGGTCATGGCTGGCTCGGGTGGGAGATCGGACGGGAAAACAGGCAGGGAAAGTGCCGAATTGTAGGTGCAGGCCCCTTTTTCCGGGCCCCGAAAGGGGCACAGCCCGGGGTGGGGGCCGATTACACTCTGGGCCGCATGAAAAACATCGTCATCCTGATCTCCGGGCGCGGCTCCAACATGGAAGCCATTGTGGACGCCTGCGCCAGCGAACAATGGCCTGCCCGCATCGCAGCCGTGGTCAGCAACAAGGCCTCGGCCGGCGGCCTGCAGTTCGCCGCTTCGCGTGGCATCCCCACCGCCGTGTTGGACCACAAGGCTTTTGACACCCGCGAAGCGTTTGACGCCGAGCTGGCCCGCGTGATCGATGGCTACCAACCTGATCTGGTGGTGCTGGCCGGCTTCATGCGCATCCTCACCGAAGGCTTCGTGCGCCATTTCGAAGGGCGCATGCTCAACATCCACCCTTCCCTGTTGCCTGCGTTCCCGGGTCTGCACACCCACCAGCGCGCCATCGAGGCGGGCTGCAAGCTGGCGGGCGCCACGGTGCACTTCGTCACACCGGATCTGGACCATGGCCCCATTGTGGCCCAGGCGGCCGTGCCCGTGCTGGCCGATGACACCGAAGCCAGCCTCTCGGCTCGCGTGCTCAAGCAGGAGCACGTGATCTACCCGCGCGCCGTGCGCTGGTTCGTGGAAGGGGCGCTGACATTGGCACAAGGCCGGGTCATGCACAAACAAGGCGCCTCACAACTGCTGATCGGCGACTGAGCCACGACACCGCACTCGCCGCGCTCCTTGCCTGGCGCGCCTGATACGCTTGACGACTTTGGAGTGGTACGTACAAGCCGTGCAAGGAAAGGGAGAAGCAATGAAACAATGGATTCGTCAGGGTCTGGCCGCGTTGGCCATCGTGGGCGCCGCGCTGCCTGTCGCCTGGGCTGATGACGCCCCCGCCCTGTCTCCACAGGAGCAGGCGCACCGCGCGGCCGTGGAAGAAGCGGTCAAGACCATGCAGGCCGCGCAGATCAAGGGCCCCGCCGAGATCAAGCTGCGTGACCAGGCCGTGCTCAAGCTGCCCGCAGGCTACGTCTGGGTACCGGAACCAGCGGCCGGCCAGTTCATGAAGGCCGTGGGCAACCGCCCCGACGAGCGCGAACTGGGCCTGATCTTCCCGCAGGCCGAGAACCAGGACTGGATGGTCGTGGCCGAGTACGAGCCCGCCGGCTACATCAAGGACGATGACGCCAGGAACTGGAACGTGGACGACATGTTCAAGAGCCTCAAGGAGGGCACGGAGGCGGCCAATGAAGAGCGCCGAAAAAATGGCTACCCCGAACTGGACATCCTGGCCTGGGTTGAAAAACCCACGTACACGGAGGCCTCACACCGCCTGGTGTGGTCCATGTCGGCCCGTCACAAGGGCGCCCCGGCCGATGCCCCTACCAGCATCAACTACAACACCTACGCGCTGGGCCGTGAGGGCTACGTCACGCTCAACCTGATCACCGCACTGCAAGCCATCCCGCAGGACAAGACCCATGCCCAGACCCTGCTGGCTGCACTGGATTTCAACGAAGGCAAGCGCTACGCCGACTTCAACTCGTCCACCGACAAGGTGGCCGAGTACGGGCTGGCCGCGCTGGTGGGCGGCTTGGCGGCCAAGAAGCTGGGCATGTTCGCACTGGCTGCCGGCTTCTTTGCCAAGTTCGCCAAGGTGATCCTGCTGGCGGGCGCCGGCGTGGCGGCCGCGGTTGGCAAGTTCTTCAAACGCGACAAGGCCTGATTTCTCTCTCACTCGCCATGCTCAAGATCCTGTTTCTGCTGTTCAGCGGCCTGAAGTTCGGCAAGCTGCTCACCACAGGCGGCACCATGCTGATCTCGCTGGTCGTCTACGCCTTCATCTATGGCTGGCAATACGCGGCCGGCTTCATCGCCCTGCTGTTCGTGCACGAGATGGGCCACTTCATCGCGGCCCGCCAGCGCGGCCTGAACGTGGGCGCGCCCACCTTCATCCCCTTCATGGGCGCCTGGATCGAGATGAAGGACATGCCGCACGATGCCGAAACCGAGGCCTATGTCGGCCTGGGCGGCCCGCTGCTGGGCACCTTGGGGGCGCTGCTGTGCTATTTCCTCGCACGCGACCTGGACCACAGCGGCAAGTGGCTGCTGGCTGTGGCCTATGCCGGCTTCTTCCTCAATCTGTTCAACCTGATCCCGCTGTCGCCGCTAGACGGTGGGCGCATCACCGCTGTGCTCTCGCCGCGCCTGTGGCTGCTGGGCGTACCCGTGATGGGCTTCCTGCTCTGGCGCAACCCGCTCAACCCCGTGCTGATCATGATCGCGATCATTGCCATCCCCCAGGTGATGAAGGCCTGGCGCTTTCGGGCAGATGACCCGGCGCACGCCGGCTACTACGTGGCGTCTGCTGAAACACGCCTGACCTATGCCACCGCTTACATCGGCCTGCTGGCCTTCCTGGCGGTGATGACCCACGACGTGCACGAGATGCTGGCCGTGGTCAGATAGGAGGCGATGCTCGGTGCGCGCTTCAACTGGCGCTGAGCGGTACCTCGAACCAGAACAGGCTGCCGCTGCCGGGCTGGCTGTTCACGCCGATGCGGCCGTTCATCATGTCCACCAGGCGCTTGCAGATGGCCAGGCCCAGGCCTGAGCCGCCGTACTGGCGAATGGTGCTGTCGCTGGCCTTGTTGAATGGCTGGAACAACTGACACAGCGCTTCACTGGGAATGCCGATACCCGAGTCCTGCACCTCCACGTAAAGGGCCGCTTGCCCGTCATCGCGCTGGGTGGTGCTGCAGCGAACGGCCACCTCGCCTTGCGCGGTGAACTTCAGGGCATTGGCCAGCAGATTGAGCAACACCTGCTTGACCCGCAAGGGGTCGCCAACCGCTTCGATCGCCCCTTCAGGGAACTCGCGCACCAGGGCCACGCCCTTTTGCTCGGCGATGGACGACACCATGTCTACCGCTTCATGCGCCAGCTGCACGGCATTGAAGCGTTGCTGATCCAGCTGGGTCGAGTGGGTTTCCAGGCGAGAGAAATCCAGCACATCGTTGACGATCTGCAGCAGGGTGTGGCTGCAGTTGTCGATCTGCTCGGCATACGTGGCTTGTTGTGCACTGAGCTCGGTACGCTTGAGCAGCGCCGAAAACCCGAGGATGCCGTTGAGCGGCGTGCGCACTTCGTGGCTGATCTGCGCAAACAGGCGGGTGCGGTCCAGGCTGGACTGCTGCACGGCCTGCAACATGGCTTCCAGCCTGACGGCGCGCCGCTCCAGTGTCAGGTTCTGGCTGTCGATCAAGCGCTGGTTCGCATCGATCTCCTCGCCGAAGCGGTCATAGGCGCGTCGCACCACCACACTGACGCTGCCCCCCACGAGCAGAAAGCACATCTGCATGAGGAACATGGGGTTGTCTTCACCACGCATCAAGGCTGGCACCCATTGCGCCTGTTCGTTCTGCCACATCAGTGCGGCGGCCAACGCTGCAATGACGACCCAGATCAGGCCATCGACCACGCCCATGACGTGCGCCACGAACATGGGCCACCACACAAGCCACCATACAACCGAGCTGGGCGGCAAGCCCATCCACATCAAGGCCACAATGAGACCGGCCAGATTGCCCAGCAGCATGACATGGCTGCACCAACGGATGCGAGCCGGCGCCAGGCGAGACTTGAACAAAGGGTAGAGCCCCAGCACCAGCGTGGCGGGCAAGCCCAGCACGGCGGCAATGGCCCACTGGCCCAGATAGATGCCGTAGAACAGCGCGACCACGAAGTGCCCGGCGGCGGACACCTGAATCAATTCGCTGAATCGCCGGTATTTGACCCAGCCAGCGCCCCACTGCGCTGGAGGTGGTGATGCCATGTACTGCTACTGTGGCCTCATCAACTGGTGTCGGCTGACACAAAGCGCAAGACTAACTCAAGCTGACGCCATCTCATCCCTTGATGTGATGAGGGTTTGCGAGATGACACACTCAAACCGAGATGGACCGTGTGGCCAATGCGGCTGCGGCTGCCCGGGTTTCCACGCCCAGCTTCTCGAAGATGTGATCAAGGTGTTTGTTGACCGTGCGGTGGCTCATGCCCAGGATGTCGGCGATATCACGATTGGTCTTGCCCTTGGCGAGCCAGCTCAGCACCTCGGTTTCACGCGGTGTCAGCGACGCTTCGCTCAGACGGTCCAGGCCAGATGTCGATGCTTCTTTCCGGGCATGGCCATGCTGCATGACGCGAAGGGCCTCCCGCGCTGCACGCGCATTGCGTACGTGCGTGGCCAGGCGGGCCAGCACTTCTTCAATGCGCACGGGCTTGACCACATAGTCCACGCCACCAGCCTCGAAGCCCGCCACCACATCGGCCGTCTCGGACAAGCCTGTCATGAAGATCACGGGGATCGCGGACCAGGCCGCGTGGTTCTTGATGCGCTGACAGGTCTCGAACCCGGTGAGGCCGGGCATGACACCATCCATGAGGATGGCGTCGGGCGTGACCACATCCAGACGCGCCAAGGCTTGCTGGCCATCGCGCGCCACCAGCACCGTGTAACCTTCATCAGCCAACGCGTCACACAACATGCGCAAGGTATCGGGTGCATCATCCACCACCAGGACGGTGCCCTGGCCTGATTCAAGCTTGGGGTTCATCGAGCGTGTCCTCTGCGAGATAAGGGGCGAGATAGGAGACCATGGCGTCCAGCTCGAACTGCTCCAGCAGTTCACGCAGCTTGCGCCAATGGGCGATTTGATCGGGGGCGGCGCGCGTCCACTCGTCGAGCGCCTCGTGCAGGCCCTGAACGTGACCCTTGCGTGCCAGTCGATCCAGCTCCCAGGCCGCATCGCTGGACACCGGCAAGGTGGCCTGCGCAAACAGGTCAAGTTGCGGCGCCGCCTCGGGCGCGTTGAGCTCCGCGCCCGGCTGTGTGGTGACCCAGCGCAGGCCCAGTTGCGCCGACAGGGTGTCCAGCAGCTCGGACTCCATCACGGGCTTGGCCACGAAGGCCTGGCACTGTGCGGCGGCCAGGTTCTCCGGTCGGTTCTCGAACACATTGGCCGACACCATGATGATGGGCACATCCAGGAGACCCGCCTGCCGGATGGCACGGGCCGTGCGCCAGCCATCCATGTCGTCCATGGTGATGTCCAGCAAGACGGCATCGGGGCAATGCTCCTTCACGCTCTCCAGCCCCTCTTGCCCGCTGGCTGCCTCACGGATGTCAAAGCCCAATGGCAGGAGCATGCCGGCCAGCATCTGGCGCTGGATGGGCTGGTCGTCCACCACCAGCAGGGTCTTGCGCGGCCACTCATAGCCAGTGACGGGGTGATGCAGCAAACGGGCAGCCCGTGCACCGGACTCCAGCGCGCGCGCCTCCGGCGGCGCGGCAATCTCACGCAGGTACAGGCGCACGCTGAAGGTGCTGCCCTGCCCCATCACGCTTTGCACGCTCAACTCGCCGCCCATCAACTCGGTGAGCAGGTGCGTGATGGTCAGGCCCAGGCCCGTACCCGGTTCGTTGCTGCGCCGCCCGCCACTGCCGCGCTCGAAGGGCAGGAAGATGCGTTCCAGATCCTGAGGCGCAATGCCGATGCCGGTGTCGATGACCTCGAAGCGCAGCACCTCACGACGCGCATCCAGACGCAAGGTGATGCGGCCCTTCTCGGTGAAGCGCACCGCGTTGCTCAGCAGATTGAGCAGGATCTGGCGCAAGCGCTTGACATCGGCCTGCACCCAGGCTGGCACGCGCCCCCTGGTCTCCAGCTTGAAGCCCAGACCTTTGGCTTCCGCCTGTGGCTGCACCATGCTGACCACATCATCCAGAAACTCGCGCAGCGGCAACGGCGCCGACTCCAGGCGCAAACGCCCAGCCTCGATGCGGGCCAGGTCCAGCAGACCATCGATCAGGCCCATGAGGTGCTCGCCACTGCGCTGGATGGTGTTGAGCGCCGAGCGCTTCTTGCCGAATGCAGGCGCATCCTTGAGCAGGATCTGCGCATAACCCAGGATGCTGTTGAGCGGCGTGCGCAGTTCATGCGTCATGCCGGCCACATAGCGCGTCTTGGCCTGGTTGGCCGCCTCGGCCAGCTCCTTGGCCTGCTGCAGCGCGGCGTCGGTACGGCGGTGCGCGTCGATTTCCAGTTGCAGCAGCTGGTTGTGCCGGTTGGAGTCGTCCTGCGCCATGCGCCGGCTTTCGGACGCCAGGACCACCCACCAGGCACACACGGCCGCAGCCAGCAGCAAGAGCGCATACACCTTGACGAAGGGCCCGTCCAGCCCGCCTGGCACCAAGCTGTCACCTGCCATCGAGGGCCGCACCACACTCTCCTGGTAGTAGACGACGCCCAATACAAAGGCCAGCAAGGTGGCCATGGACAGGAAGACCACGAGATAGTGGCCCACACGGAAGTTGATGCGCCGAGACAGCTGCGTGGGCAACACGGCCATCAGCCCATCAGACACCTGCTCGGCCGCACGAGAACGTGTCTTGCAGCGGTCATGGCAGCGGGACTCCAGCGTGCAGCACAGCGAGCAGATGGGCGCGTCATAGGCCGGGCACGTGGCCATGTCCTCGGCTTCGAACTGGTTCTCGCACACCGAGCAGCGCACCAGCTGCCCCGGCTTCCAATGCGTTCGGGGCTGACGGGCCAGGTAATAGCGGCCCTTGGTGGCCCAGGCCAGCAAAGGTGACATCAGCAGGCCAATGCCCAGCGCGATGAAGGAGGACCAGGCCACCAGCCCCTCGCCCAACAAGCCAGCATGGGCGGCGACCGCCACGAGGGCGGCCAGCAAGGTCGCCCCCAGGCCGACCGGGTTGAGGTCATACAGATGCGCGCGCTTGAATTCGATCCCCTTGGGCGACCAGCCCATGGGCTTGTTGACCATCAGATCGGCCACCAGCGCACCCACCCAGGCAATGGCCACGTTGCTGTAAAGCCCGAGCACGCGCTCCAGCGCACCAAAGACGCCCAGGGTCATCAGCAAGACCGCGATCAGCACGTTGAACACCAGCCACACCACGCGGCCAGGGTGGCTGTGCGTCAGGCGTGCAAAGAAGTTGGACCACGCCAGCGAGCCCGCATACGCATTCGTCACGTTGATCTTCACCTGCGAGACGATGACGAACAGCACCGTGGCGCCCAGCACCCATGCCGGCGATGAAAACACCTCGCCAAAACCCGCCAGGTACATCTGCGTGGGCTCGATGGCCTTGTCCACCGGCACCTCATGCTGCAGGGCCAGAAACGCCAGAAAGGCTCCCGCCAGCATCTTGAGCATGCCCGGCACGACCCAGCCGGGCCCGGCCACCAGCACGGCTGTCCACCAGCGCACGCGGTTCTCGCGGGTCTTCTCTGGCAGGAAGCGCAGAAAGTCCACCTGCTCGCCGATCTGCACGATCAAGGCGAAGGCCACGGTCGAAGCCAGGCCGAAGGCAGTCATGTCAAAGCCGTTATGGCCGGTGCTGCGGCCCGTCAGGCTCGTGAAAGCCACATAGGCCTGGGGGTTTTTGAAGGCCACGAACAGGAAGGGGCAGATCCACAGCGACAGCCACAGGGGCTGGGTCCACATCTGCAGGCGCGAGATCAGCGTCACACCATGGGTGACCAGCGGGATGATGACCAGCGAGGACACCACATAACAAACGGGCAAAGGCCAGTCGAACACCATCTGGATGGCCAGGGCCATGATGGCCGCCTCCAGCGCGAAAAAAATGAAGGTGAAGCTGGCATAGATCAGCGAGGTCAGCGTCGAGCCCAGGTAGCCGAAGCCCGCACCGCGGGTCAGCAGATCCATGTCGACGCCGTACCGGGCGGCGTAGTAGCTGATGGGCAGCCCCGTGAGGAAGGTGATCAGCCCTACCACCAGGATGGCCCACAGCGCATTGGTGAAGCCGTAGTTCAGGGCAATGGCGCCGCCAATCGCCTCCAGGGCCAGGAAGGACACGGCGCCAAAGGCCGTGTTGGCCACGCGCAGCTCGCTCCACTTGCGAAACGTGCGCGGCGTGTAGCGCAGGGCGTAGTCCTCCAGGGTCTCATTGGCGACCCAGGAGTTGTATTCACGGCGAATGCGAAAGATCTTTTGCCGGGCTACGGACACGAACTGGCTCCGGATGAAGAGACGGCCGCCCTTGAATGCAAGAAGCGATCCATGCGCGTTGCACGAGCTCTGCGTACGTCACCTACGTTAATTGACGTATTCATGGAAAACCCGCTCGTCCGTACTGTTGCACCCAAACCGCGGTGCTGGGTTCTTGCAGTATTCAAAAGGACCTTGCACCAAAGCGCGGCATCGGCAACCCGTTTTTGTGCAAGGAGCCTTTTCATGTCGAAGTCCGAAAAAGATCTGTCCCTCAACCGCCGCCGCGTCCTGCAAGGCCTGGGGGCCGTGCCGCTGATGGGCGTCACCGGCCTGAGCTACGGCGCAGCGCCCGCCACCTCGGCCGTCAACACGACCAAGCTGGCCGTGACCGACACCGAAGTCATCGTGGGCCAGCTGCACTCGGCCACGGGCACCATGGCCATTTCGGAAACCGGTTCGATCCAGGCCGAGCAACTGGCCATCGACCAGATCAACGCCATGGGCGGCGTGCTGGGCCGCAAGATCAAGGTCATCAAGGAGGACGGCGCCTCGGACTGGCCCACGTTTGCCGAAAAGTCCAAGAAGCTGCTGGTCAACGACCGAGTGGCCGCCGTGTTTGGTTGCTGGACCTCGGCTTCGCGCAAGGCCGTGCTGCCCATCTTCGAAAAGGAAAACGGCCTGCTGTACTACCCGACCTTCTATGAAGGCCTGGAGCAGTCCAAGAACGTGATCTACACCGGCCAGGAAGCCACGCAACAGATCATCTGGGGCCTGGACTGGGGCGCCAAGGAGAAGAAGGCCAAGACCTTCTTCCTCGTGGGTTCGGACTACATCTGGCCGCGCACCTCGATGAAGATCGCCCGCAAGCACATCGAGACCGTGGGGAAGCTGGGCAGCGTGGTGGGTGAAGAGTATTACCCGCTGGGCAACACCAACTTCAACTCGCTGATCAACAAGATCAAGGTGGCCAAGCCCGACTGCATCTTCGCAGCCGTGGTGGGCGGCTCCAACGTGGCCTTCTACAAGCAGCTCAAGGCCGCCGGCATCACGGGTGCCAAGCAGTTCCTGCTGACCCTGTCGGTGACCGAGGACGAAATGCTGGGCGTGGGCGGCGAAAACTTCGCCGGCTTCTACTCGTCCATGAAGTACTTCCAGTCCCTGCCCAACGACAACAACAAGAAGTTCGTCGAAGCCTTCAAGAAGGCCTATGGGCCGAAGTCGGTGATCGGCGACGTGACCCAGGCCGGCTACCTCGGCCCCTGGTTGTGGAAGGCGGCTGTCGAGAAGGCCGGCAGCTTCGATGTGGACAAGGTCGTGGCCGCCTCACCGGGCATCGAGCTGAAGACCGCGCCTGAAGGCTACGTGAAGCTGCACGAGAACCACCACCTGTGGAGCCGCGCACGCATTGCACAAGGCCAGGCGGACGGGACGTTCAAGGTGGTGGCGGAGTCAAAGGACTTGATCGAGCCGAACCCGTTCCCCAAGGGCTATCAATAAACCACCCCCTACGGCCTTCGGCGGCTTGCAGCCCGCGCCGCCCCAGAGACGGGGCGGCTCCTCGCGAGGCTAGAACAGTCCTCAAGGACTGTTCTGGTCCGGGCTCGGCCACCTCAAGGGGGCAACGCCAGCGGACCGGCGAAGCCGGATCCGCGGCGTTTGCTGGATCGGGCTGTGTGGCGCGGAGATGGAGCGCGAGCGCGCGATTGTGTTGTTGAAGGGGGTGCCCCATGTCTTTTGCAGAAATGATGAACATTGGCCTGATGCAGGGCTTTGCAGGCTTGAGCCTGTTTTCGGTGCTGCTGCTCATGGGCCTGGGTCTGGCTGTGATCTTCGGTCAGATGGGCGTGATCAACATGGCCCATGGCGAGTTCATGACCATCGGGGCCTACACCATCTACATGGGCTCGACCCTGACCGAGAAGTACGCGCCCAACCTGGTTCAGGCTTATTTCCCGTTTGCCATCGTGGCGGCCTTCCTGATTGCCTTTGGCGTGGGCTGGCTGACCGAATGGGCCTTGATCCGTCACCTTTACAAGCGCCCGCTGGACACCCTGCTGGCCACATGGGGCCTGAGCCTGGGTCTGCAACAGGTCTTCCGCACGGCCATTGGCCCCAAGGAAGTCAGCCCCACGCTGCCCGACTGGCTGATGGGCTCGTGGTCGCCGCATGAAGGCCTGGACATCCCCATCAATGGCCTGTTCGTGATGGGCCTCACCGCGCTGGTCACGGTGCTGCTGATGATCGCGCTGTACAAGGCTCGCTGGGGCCTGCGTGTGCGCGCCACGGTGAGCAACCGCGTGATGGCCAATGCCATCGGCATCAACACCAAGAAGACCGACCGCCTGACTTTCGCGATCGGCTGCGGCATCGCCGGCGTGGCAGGTGCGGCGTTCACCACCATTGGCTCGACCGGCCCGACCAGTGGCTCGCTCTACATCGTGGACTCCTTCCTGGTGGTCACCTTCGGCGGCGCAGGCAGCCTGCTGGGCACGGTGGCATCGGCCTTCGGCATCGCACAGACGCAATCGATCAGCGAATTCTTCATGACGGGCTCGAACGCCAAGGTGCTCACGCTGCTGGCGGTGGTGACCATCCTGATGCTGCGTCCGCAAGGCCTGTTCCCCTCGAAGGTCCGCAAGTAAGCCAACGGTTTGAAAGGAGTTTTTTCATGAGCAAGGTTCAAACCTGGATCGCGCAGCAAAAGCTGGGCAGCATCTTGCTGCTGGCCCTGCTGCTGATCGTGGTCTTCCCCCTCACGCTGGACATCTTCCGGCTCAACCTGATCGGCAAGTACCTGACCTACGCCTTCGTGGCACTCGGCCTGGTCATGCTGTGGGGCCATGCCGGCATCCTCAGCCTGGGCCAGGGCGTGTTCTTCGGTCTGGGCGGCTACATGATGGCCATGTTCCTCAAGCTGGAAGCGTCTGACCCCATCAGCACCAAGATCCAGTCCACCCCCGGCATCCCCGACTTCATGGACTGGAACCAGCTCACCGCCCTGCCTTCCTGGTGGGTGCCGTTCAAGAGCCTGCCGGTCGCCCTGATCGCGGTGCTGGTGGTGCCCACGCTGCTGGCCTTCATCATCAGCTTTGCCATGTTCAAGCGGCGCGTAGGTGGCGTGTACTTCGCCATCATCACGCAGGCGGTGGCCCTGATCCTCACCGTGCTGATCATCGGCCAGCAAGGCTACACCGGCGGCGTCAACGGCATCACTGATTTGAAGACGCTGCTGGGCTGGGACATCCGCACCGACCACGCCAAGTACGTGCTGTACTACGTGTGCGTGGGCCTGCTGCTGGCGGCCGTGTTCCTGTGCCGCTGGGTGCAGTCGTCCAAGCTGGGCACGCTCTTGCTGGCCATGCGCGACAAGGAAGACCGCGTTCGATTCTCGGGCTACGACGTCTCCATGTTCAAGGTCTTCGCTTTCTGCCTGGCCGCGATGCTGTCGGCCATCGGTGGCGCCATGTTCACCTTGCAAGTGGGCTTCATGTCGCCCTCCTTCGTGGGCATCGTGCCCTCCATCGAGATGGTGATCTTTGCCGCGGTGGGTGGCCGCATGAGCCTGGTGGGCTCGATCTACGGCGCCCTGCTGGTGAACTTCGGCAAGACCTACTTCTCCGAGAGCGCACCGGATCTGTGGCTGTTCCTGATGTCGGCGCTGTTCATCGGCGTGACCATGGCCTTCCCCGACGGTCTGGCTGGC
>JACPOH010000287.1 GCA_016185075.1 Aquabacterium sp.
GGATGGTCTGGAAGGACTGCACCAGCTGGCAGGCAATGGGCACCGGGTCCACGCCCAGGTGGGGCATGGCGCCATGGCAGCCCTTGCCGCGGATGGTGATCAGGAACTCGTTGCTGGACGCGAAGCAGGGCCCGCTCTTGATGGCGAACTCGCCCACCGCCATGCCCGGCCAGTTGTGCATGCCGAAGATGGCATCCATCGGGAAGCGGGTGAACAGGCCGTCACGGATCATTTCGCGTGCGCCACCGCCGCCTTCCTCGGCTGGCTGGAACACCACGTACACCGTGCCATCGAAGTTGCGCGAGGCCGCCAGGTGCTGGGCGGCCGCCATCAGCATGGCCGTGTGCCCGTCGTGCCCACACGCGTGCATGCGGCCCTGGTGCCGGCTGGCGTGCGCAAAAGTGTTGTGCTCGGTCATGGGCAGGGCGTCCATGTCGGCGCGCAGGCCGATCGCACGCTTGCCGGGGCGCTCCTTGATCACACCGACCACGCCGGTCTTGCCCAGACCCGTGTGGACCTCGATGCCCCAGTTGCGCAGGGTGTGCGCGATCAGGTCGGCGGTGCGCTCTTCCTGGAAGCACAATTCCGGATGGGCGTGGAGGTCACGTCGAAACGCCCGCATGGCATCGGCCTGCTCCAGCAACTCCGGCAGGATGGTCGGGGGCAGTTCGGCACGCGTCACGGTCATGGTTCAGGGGACTTTTCGCACAAGTTTGAGATATTACCTGTCGAACAGTGGCCAGGCTATTTATAGTGTTCAGCCGTTACGATCAACGAGGAGATTCGCATGAGCGACGTCAAGTTTTCCCAAGCACACACCCTGGGTCTGGAAAAGGCCCGTGAACTGGCCAAACAGTGGGCCGAAGATTCCGCCAAGAAGATGGGCCTGGAGTGCAAGCACACCGAAGGCGCGGACAAGGACACCATCACGTTCGAGCGCATGGGCGTCAACGGCCTGATGACGGTGACCGGTACCAGCTTTGACCTGGACGTCAAGCTGGGCATGATGATGAAGGCCTTCAAGCCGATGATCGAATCCGAGATCGCCAAGAACCTGGGCCGCATCATCGACAAGGCATCGGGCAAGGCCTGATCCCTCGGCGATGCACAATGAGAAACGGGCTGCATGGGCAGCCCGTTTTGCTTGGCCGGCCACAAGGCGCGGCTTGGCCGATGGAGGCGCTTACTTCTTCAGCGACTCGACCAGGTCGATGTAGCCCTGCTTGGCTTCGTCCTGGCTCTTGCCCTTCAGCGCGGCCCAGGCGTCGTACTTGGCGCGGCCCACGAAATCGGTGAAGCCGGGGCGGTCGCCCGTCACATCGCCCACGCTGCCTTGCTTGAACAGCGAGTACATCTGCAGCAGGGTGTTGTTGTCAGGTTTGGCGGGCAGCAGCTTGGAGTCTGCCAGGGCCTTGTCGAAGCGGGCTTGAAGATCGGACATGTTTGTCTCCTGTCAAATAGGCGGTCACGCGCCGGCCTCGGTCTGGCGGTGGTGACGGGTTCATCGCGGCAGCATGTTACTGCCCGTTTGATGCGCCAAGTAGCCCGGCAGCCCCCTCAAGCCAGTGCCTGAGAAACCATGGGGTCATGGCGGATTCTCTAGAATCGTCGCCCTCATGAGCGCAGTTTCTTTCCAGAACGTCACCAAAACATTCGAGTCCGGCGGTCGCACGGTACGCGCCTTGCAGGGTGTCAGCTTCGACATCAACGAGGGTGAATTCTTCGGCCTGCTGGGCCCCAACGGTGCCGGCAAGACCACGCTGATCAGCATCCTGGCCGGCTTGAGCCGGGCGACATCGGGCAAGGTCACCGTGCAGGGGCACGATGTGGTGGGCGACTACGCTGCTGCCCGTCGCGCCCTGGGCGTGGTCCCGCAAGAGCTGGTGTTCGATCCGTTTTTTTCGGTGCGCGAAACCCTGCGCATCCAGAGTGCCTATTTCGGTTTGCGCCGCAACGATGACTGGATCGACGAGCTGCTGGCCAATCTGGGCCTGAGTGACAAGGCCGATGCCAACATGCGCCAGTTGTCCGGCGGCATGAAGCGGCGCGTGCTGGTGGCCCAGGCCCTGGTGCACCGCCCGCCCGTGATCGTGCTGGATGAACCCACCGCCGGCGTGGACGTGGAACTGCGCCAGACCCTGTGGCACTTCATTGCCCAGCTCAACAAGCAGGGGCACGCCGTCTTGCTGACCACGCATTACCTGGAAGAGGCCGAGGCGCTGTGCGGGCGCATCGGCATGCTCAAACAGGGGCAGCTGGTGGCGCTGGACCGCACCTCGGCCTTGCTGGCGGGCACGGCCTCCACCATGCTGCGCTTCAAGACCGACCAGGCCTTGCCGCCTCAACTGGCCGCGCAGGCTCGCATCACGGGCCGCATCGTTCAACTGCCGGCCCATGACGCCACGGAGATCGAGCAGATCCTCGCGCAGTTGCGCCAAGCGAATTGCAAGGTGGAAGACCTGGAGATGGGCCGCGCCGATCTGGAGGACGTTTTCCTCGCCATCATGCACAGCCATCAGGCCGGGCAAGCCAGTGCGGGCAAGGCGGA
>JACPOH010000080.1 GCA_016185075.1 Aquabacterium sp.
CTGATTGGGCGCACTGGCCGGGTTGGTCAGCGGGCCCAGGATGTTGAACAGGGTGCGCACCCCCAACTCCTTGCGCACGGGCGCGGCGTGCTTCATCGCGCCATGGTGGTTGGGCGCAAACATGAAGCCGACATTGCTCGCGGCCAGGCACTGCGCCACCTGCTCGGGGCTCAGGTTGATGGCCGCACCAAGGGCTTCGAGCGCATCGGCACTGCCGGTGCTGGACGACACGCTGCGCCCGCCATGCTTGGCCACGCGGGCACCGGCCGCCGCCGCCACGAACATGGCCGTGGTCGAGATGTTGAAGGTGTGCTGGCCATCACCACCGGTGCCACACAGATCCACCAGGTGCAGCCTGTTGGAGACATGCACGGGCGTGGCGAACTCGCGCATCACCTGGGCGGCAGCCGTGATCTCGCCCACGGTTTCTTTCTTGACGCGCAAACCCGTGATGAAGGCCGCCATGACCACCGGCGACATCTCGCCCGTCATGATGCGGCGCATGAGGCCCAGCATCTCGTCGTGGAAGATCTCGCGGTGCTCGATGACGCGCTGCAGGGCCTGTTGATCGCTCAGCTGGGACATGTCGACAACCTCGATTACATCTTCAGGAAGTTGGCCAGCATGGCATGGCCATGCTCGGTCAGGATCGATTCGGGGTGGAACTGCACGCCCTCCAGCGGCGCGAAGTTCGGGTCCGTTTGCGGGCCCTTGTGGCGCACGCCCATGATCTCGCCGTCGTCCGTCCAGGAGGTGACCTCCAGGCAATCAGGCAGGCTCTCGCGCTCGATGGCCAGCGAGTGATAGCGGATCACGGTGAACTGGCGCGGCAGGCCGGCGTAGACGCCCTTCTCGTCGGTGGTGATGATGCTGGTCTTGCCATGCATCTGCTCGTGCGCGCGAATGACCTTGCCGCCCAGGGCTGCACCGATGCTCTGGTGGCCCAGGCACACGCCCAGGATGGGCAACTGGCCGGTGAAGCGCTGCAAGGCGGGCACACAGATGCCGGCTTCGGCCGGCGAACAAGGGCCGGGCGACAGCACCAGGCGATCGGGCTTGAGCGCGGCGATCTGGTCGAGCGTGATCTCGTCGTTGCGGTAGACCTTGACCTCTTCACCCAGCTCGCAGAAGTACTGCACGAGGTTGAAGGTGAAACTGTCGTAGTTGTCGATCATGAGCAGCATGGGCACTATCCTGATTCGGGATGTGAGGCATGGGATGGTCTTGCACCATCCCTCAGAAGAATCCCCCTCGGAGACCCTTTTCAGCGGGTGCGCACAGGGGCGTGTGCGCATGCAGGGTCGAGCAGTGTCTGGCTGGCGTCACCGCCACCAGCGTACGTCAAGGCGAGAGAAGTCCGAGGGTTGCTGCATCGCATCGATTCTACATGGCCCCGCCCTGATTGAGGGGGAGGCCCCCAGGGCGAGCCATGACAAGATGGCAGGCATGACACGCCCCGTTTCTCCCGCAGCCGGCCCGGCGCACAACCTGCTCGGCCTGGAGTTGCTGCGTTTCGCCTGTGCCGTGTCGGTGCTGGTCTGGCATTACCAGCATTTTTATTTTGTGGGGGCTGCACCCGTGGGCTTCGACACCGCCCGGCAACCTTTGTATGCCTTGCTCAAGCCCTTCTACGAAGCCGGCTGGCTGGGCGTGCAGGCCTTCTGGGCGCTGTCAGGTTTCATCTTCTTCTGGAAGTACGCACAACCGGTGGCGCAAGGCCAGGTGCGTGCACGGCGCTTTGCCGTGCTGCGCTTTTCGCGCCTGTACCCCCTGCACCTGTGGAGCATCTCCATCGAGGTGCTGGTGTACGCGCTGTTCTTCGTGTTGTGCAGACTGGGCCTGACGCGCTGGTGGCAGGCCGCCGGGCTGGTGGGTGCGACGGCCGTGGTCTACGCCTTGAAGCTCACACCCCACCCCATCGTGCTGTGCGTGTTCTTCTTCTACCTGGGCGCACTGACGCACCTAGCGCACGAGGCCCTGATCCAGTGGCCACGCTGGCAGCAGCATGCCGTGCACGCACTGGGTCTGCTGGCGGTCGCGGCCGGTACGGCCCTGGTGGCCAGCGGCAAGCTGCGCCCCATGTTCTACGTGGCCGTGCTGACGCCGGTGGCGCTGCTGGTGCTGCTGGACTGGGTACAGCCGACCTCACAGGCCGCTGTGCGCTGGATCAACAAGCTGGGCAACACCACCTATGCCAGCTACCTGCTGCACTTCCCGCTGCAGCTGCTGCTGGCCTGCTTGAGCAGCGCATGGGGCTTCAGCCTGCCGGTGCATGAGCCGGCGTGGTTGCTGGCCTATCTGTTCGGGGTGTTTGCGCTGGCAACCCTGGTCTACCAGGCGGTGGAAATGCCCGCCCAGACCTGGCTGCGTCAGCGACTGGACCGGCGCTGAACGGCCAGGCCGCTCCCAGCCGGCACAGCAGCATCACAAGGCCATCACAGACCCTGTTCGACCATCTCGGCCGCCCGCACCACCGCACGCGCCTTGGCCTCGGTCTCTTTCCATTCCAGCTCGGGCACCGAATCGGCCACCACGCCGGCGCCGGCCTGCACATACAAGGTCTGGTCCTTGATGACACCGGTGCGGATGGCAATGGCCACGTCCATGTCGCCCGCAAAGCTCAGGTAGCCGACAGCCCCACCGTAGACGCCGCGCTGCACGGGCTCCAGCTCGTCGATGATCTCCATCGCGCGGATCTTGGGCGCACCGCTCAAGGTGCCTGCGGGGAAGCTGGCGCGCAACACGTCCAGCCCGGTCATGCCATCTTTCAGGCTGCCTTCGACATTGCTGACGATGTGCATCACATGCGAGTAGCGCTCGATGCCGAACTGCTCGGTCACCTTGACGGAACCCGTCCTGGCGATGCGGCCGATGTCGTTGCGGGCCAGGTCGATCAGCATGACGTGCTCGGCCCGCTCCTTGGGGTCGGCCAGCAGCTCGCGCTCGTTGGCCATGTCTTCTTCGGGCGTGGCGCCGCGCGGGCGCGTGCCGGCGATCGGGCGGATGGTGACCGTCTCGCCGCCATCCTTGTTCTTCTCCTGGCGCACCAGGATCTCAGGTGACGAGCCCACGACATGGTGGTCGCCCATGTCGTAGTAGTACATGTAAGGGCTCGGGTTCAGCGAGCGCAGCGCACGGTACAGGTTCAGCGGCGAGGCGGTGTAGCGCTTCTGCAGACGCTGGCCGATGACGACCTGCATGCAGTCGCCCGCGGCGATGTAGTCCTTGCACTTGAGCACGGCGGCTTCGAAGTCGGCCTTGGCAAAGTGGCGCTCGACCGGGTAGGACTCGCTCGGCGTGATCGGCGGCACCGGCACGACCTCGTTGAGCTGCGCCTGCAACTGCGCGATGCGCGCAGCGGCCTTGGCATAGGCGCCGGGCAGCGACGGGTCGGCGTACACGATCAGGAACAGGCGATCGGCCAGGTTGTCGATCACGGCCAGTTCTTCGCACTGCAGCAGCAGGATGTCGGGGGTGCCGATGCCGCCGGGCTTGTGCGTTTTCGCCAGACGGTGCTCGATGTGGCGCACCGTGTCGTAGCCGAAGTAGCCAGCCAGGCCGCCACAGAAGCGCGGCAGGCCTTGCGGCACAGCCACCTTGAAGCGCTGCTGGTAGCTGGCGATGAAGTCCAGCGGGTTGCCCTCGAAGGTTTCCACCACGGCGCCGTCGGTCACGACCTCGACACGGCGACCGGTGGAGCGCACCAGGGTGTGGGCAGGCAGGCCCACAAAGGAATACCGCCCGAAGCGCTCGCCGCCCACGACAGACTCCAGCAGGAAGCTCAGCGGCTGGCCCTTGGTCAGCTTGAGGTAGAGCGACAGCGGGGTGTCCAGATCGGCCAGGGCCTGCGCCACCAAG
>JACPOH010000114.1 GCA_016185075.1 Aquabacterium sp.
CAGGTGCCGTCGGCGTTGACGGTCACGGTGCCATGTGCGGGGTCCGAGCCCTTGGCGTAGGTCAGTGCATCGCCATCGGGGTCGCTGGCCTTGACCTGGCCGGACACCGGCTTGTCTTCGTCGGTGGTGAGCTTGTAGTGGCCTGTGTTGGGGTCCAGATTCGGGTTGCCCGGGTCATCGATCTTGGGCGGATCGTTGACGGGGTTGATTCCGATGTCGATGGTGGCTGTGGTGGTACCGCCCTTGCCATCAGACACGGTGACGGTGAAGCTGTCGCTGCCGTTGTAGTCCTTGGCAGGGGTGTAGGTCCAGGTGCCGTCGGTGTTGACGGTCACGGTGCCGTGTGCGGGGTCGGAACCCTTTGCGTAGGTCAGCGCATCGCCATCGGGGTCGCTGGCCTTGACCCGGCCGGACACCGGCTTGTCTTCGTCGGTGGTGAGCTTGTAGTGGCCGGTCTCCGGCTTGTAATTGGTGTTGGTGCCCGGCTCGTCAATGAAGGGCGCACGGTTGCCAACCTCGCTGGTGTTGAGCACAGTGGCGGCCGTGGCCAATGGGGTGCCCGCCTCGCGATCCGGTGTGCTGTAAGCAAACTCCTGGGGGGTAACCGTTTCGATCACGCGGTCCACGCGCAGCCCCAGCGACATCGAGCCTCCTCCGCCGCCGACCAGACCCGCCGCGGTGGCCGAATCTTCATCGCCACGGTCAACGGCATTGATCGCATCGTCGACGGTCTGGCGGTCGTCCGCATGGTCGGCCTTGTCCTGGGCGTGCTTCTTTGCGCCGCTTGCCTTGCCATTGGCCTCTGCCAAGGCCAATTGCATGTCACGCGGCATCCAGGCCTGCCCCGACGCATCCGTGATCTGCAAAGCCGTGTTGGCCTCGGCGAGGATCACGTCGCCAGGCTGGATGGCATCCCCTTCCTGCAGCGGGCGTGCATCGCTCTGGCCTGCTGGAATGACGTTCGCACGCCCTTGGAGACTGGTGACGACACCGCCGGGAACTTGCGCGGATTGGGACATGGCAAAACCTCTCGAAACGTAACAAACGCCTGTGCAGCGAGGATAGCGACGAGGCTTTCCTCAAGGGGGATCCGATGGATCGCGGGGCGTGAACAATTCCGGCATTGCGTCGAATAAATCGACGCTTTAGCGCAGAGGCACTCACGGTCAGGCGACGGTGAGGTCTGTTTGCCACCAAGTGAAAAGGGCCAGAACTGTCCAACAAGGTCTTGTCGGCAGGTCTGGCCCGCAGTGAAGGGCATGCGTCACGAAAGCGCGCCCTAACGGCGCTTTAAGGCGCAGCGCTCAGCGTTCGCGCAAGGCGTAAGCGTGTGCCTTGAGAACCGGCTTGAGCAGGTAGGACAACACGGTCTTCTTGCCGGTCAGCACATCGACTTCAGCCGTCATGCCCGGGATGATGGGCATCTTGTCGTTGAAGTTGGGCTGCTTGGTGCGCACCCGCACCACATAAAAGGTGTTGGTGCCTTTTTCATCCATGACCGTGTCCGGGCTGATGTTCTCGACCACGGCATCCAGGCCACCGTAGATGGAGAAATCGTAGGCGGTGAACTTCACGGTGGCCGCCTGGCCCGGGTGGATGAACGCGATGTCACGTGGCTGAACCTTGGCTTCGAGCACCAGGGCATCGTCCAGAGGCACGATCTCGACGATGTCCTTGCCCGGGCTCACCACACCACCCACGGTATTGGCCAGCAGGCGCTGGACGCGGCCCCGAACCGGTGACTTCACTTGCGATTTGTCGACCTTGTCAGCCAGCGCCACCGCGCCCTCATTGATCGCATTCAAGCGCCCCAGCACCTCGGACAGATCCTTGCGGATCTCGTTGCGGAACGACAGATCGGTTTCCTGGATCTTGCGCGTGGCTTCCGCAATGGCGGCTTTGGCCCGCGAGGCCTGCGCGCTGGCTTGCTCCTTGTCGCCGCGTGCGCGGGTCACGTCGCGCTCCAGGCGCAGCACATCCACTTCCGAGACCGCGCCGGTGGCCAGCAAGGGCTTGGTCTTGGCCAGCTCCTGTTGCGACAGCTCCAGGCTGCGTTTGGCCGATTCGCGTTTGGCCTCGGCCTCGCTCAGCTCTTGCTGGCGCTGCGCCAGTTGCTGCTCGCTGATGGACACCAGGGCCGCCAGCTCCGATCGCTTGGCGTCGTAGAGTTGCCGCTCTTCATCCACCACGCGCTGCTCTTCTGCATTACCCGGCCGTGGCTCGGGCGGTTTGAAGCTGTGTCCCTCGGCCAGTGCTTTCAGTCGGGCGAGTTTGGTCTTCAAGGCAAAAGCCTGGGCAGCACTCTCACGCACACCCGATGTGGCGCGCGTTTCGTCGATCTTCAGCAGCAGTTGGCCGGCTTCGACCACCTGGCCTTCCTTGACCAGGATCTCGGATACCACGCCACCATCCAGGGACTGGATCACCTGCAGTTGCCTGGATGGGATCACCTTGGCTTCGCCTTTGGTGACCTCATCGATCTTGGCCAGCGAGGCCCAGACCAGCAACACAGCCACCAGCAACAGAGCCGTGCGCACCAGCGTCTGCGCACGGTAGGTCTGCTCGGTGCTCATCACAGCCTGGGCGTCCAGCTCGAAGCTGCGCATGCCCGCGCCGGCGGCGGTTTCGGGTGTCACGCGTGGGCCCGCGACCTTGTCCAGCACGCGGTCGGTGAAGGGTGCAAGGCGCAGCCGGATGCCCTCCAGCGTCTTGACCAGCTTTTGTCCGGCGTTCAGCAAGGCGTTCATGTTGCTCTCCTTGCTCACGAAGCGCGCGCGATGCGGCCTGCAGACAGCGCCTGCATGATGCGTTCACGCGGGCCATCGGCGACGATCTTGCCCTGGTCGACCACGATCACACGGTCCACGAACGACAGCATCGACGTGCGGTGCGTGACCAGCACCACCGTCTTGCCCTGCGAGAAGGCCTGCATGCGTTGTGTCACCAGGGCCTCGGTTGAAAAATCCATGGCGCTGGTGGGTTCGTCCAGCAGCAGGATGGGCGCGTTGTGCAGCACGGCGCGTGCAATGCCCACGCTCTGGCGTTGCCCACCTGACAGCAACTCTCCGCGCTCGCCCACCTGCATGTCGAACCCTTGTGGATGGCGTTGCACGAACTCGCTCAGGCCGGCTGTTTCACTGGCCGCCACGATGGCGTCGTCCTGCGCATGCGGCATCCCGAAGGTGATGTTGTCGCGCAGGCTGCCGTAAAACAGCGTCACATCCTGCGAGACATGGGCCAGGTTGCGGCGCACATCGGCCGGGTCCAGTTGACGCATGTCGATGCCATCCAGCAGCACGGCACCTTGCGAAGGTTGGTACAGGCCCAGGATCAGCTTCTGCAGCGTGGTCTTGCCCGAGCCGACCTTGCCGATCAGCGCGACCTTCTCACCGGGGTTGATCTTGAAGCTGATGTCATCGAGCGCTGAATCCTGACGGCCCGGGTAGGCAAAGGACACATGCCGGAACTCGATCTCGCCCTTGAGCTCCTTGCGCTGGATGAAGCTGGTGCCGGCGGGGCGCTCCACCGGCTGGTCCATGATCTTGTTGAGCGACTCCATGGCGGTGCGGGCGCCCTGGTACTGCATCAGCAGGCCCACGATCTGCCCGGCAGGGGCCAGGGCTCGGCCAGCCAGCATGGTCGAGGCGATCAGGCCACCCATGGTCAGTTGCTTGTCGGTGATCAGGTAGACGCCGATCAGGATGATGCTGACCGACACCAGTTGCTGCAGTGTGGCCGTGGTGTACATGGCCGAGGACGACAGCCCGCGCATGCGAACGTTCAAGGCCGACAGAAACTGGTTGGCGCGCTCCCAGCGAGCCTGGATCAGGCCCTCGGCGCCCTGTGACTTGATGGTTTCGATGCCGGTCAGGCTCTCCACCAGGGTCGCATTGCGCTGCGCAGACGCCTGGTAGGTGCTTTGCGACAGTTCATGCAGACGATGTTGCAGCACATAACCTGAGACCACGATGGCCGTGAACACCGTGAGCACCGGCAGGATCAGCCAGGGCGAAATCCAGGCCATCACGATGACGAACAGCAGCGCGAAGGGCAGGTCGATCAGCGCGGTGACCGTGCTGGAGGCGATGAAGTCCCGCACCTGCTCGAAGCCTCGCAGGTTGGCCGCGAACGAGCCCACGGACTGAGGCCGGTTTTCCAGGCGCATGCCCAGCACGCGCTCCATCAGCGAAGCCGAGATCTGCACGTCGATGCGGGCGCTGGCCTCATCCACGAAATGGCTGCGCAACAGGCGCATGAACAGGTCGCCGGCAAACACGATGCTCACACCGATGGCCAGCACCCAGAGCGTTTCGGTGGCATGGTTGGGCACGACACGGTCGTACACGTTCATCGAGAAGATGGGAAACGCCAGCGCGAACAGGTTGATCAGCAAGGCGGCCCACAGCACGTCGCGGTAGACGAAGCGCTGCGCCAGCACCGGGCCCCAGAACCAGTGGCCCGATTTGGTGGCGCGCATCTCGGGCGTGCGCTCGTCGAACTTGAAATGGGGCCGGGCAAACAGCACGATGCCGGTGTAGCGGGCCTGCAGTTCGTCCGAGTTCAAGGTGATGGCGCCCTGGCCGCTGTCAGGCAGCAGGATGCGCCATTTGGCGGCGGCCCCCGATGTCCCCGCTTCCAGCCCCAGCAGCACACAGGCCTGTTCCCCCTTGAGGATCAGGATCGCTGGCAAGGTCAGCCTGTCGATGCGGTCGAGCGGCAACCGTTGTAGCTTGGTGGCCAGGCCGGCGCGGCCCGCCGCACGATCGACCAGATTCAGGGGCAGCGGGCCCTTGTCCAAGGGCAAACCGGCCGACAAGGATGCGCGCGACGCAGGCAGGCCATGCAGGCGGCACACCTCTACCAGACAATCCAGCAAGGGGTCGGGCGTCAGCAGATCCTCGCGGAGGCGAGGTTGCGCCGCGGTGTCGGGTTCGGTGGTGTCCAGCGTGGCGGTCATGCGTGTGGTCGTGAGGTCCTATCCCGCACGAGACAGCAAGGTCAGCGCGGCGTGATCAGCGGATATCGGCACAATGCACCGCAAATTGACCCTCGGCGCGGTCAGCGAAGAAGCGCTCCAGGGTCATGCGGACGGTGCGGAAGGCCAGGTCGTCCCAGGGGATTTTGTGCTGGTGGAAGAGCTGCGCTTCCATCGTTTCGGGCCCTGGCGCGAAATCGGTGTCCAGCAGGCGAGCGCGGTAAAACAGGTGCACCTGGCCGGCTGTGACCACATTGATGATGCAGTACAGGCCTTGCATCTCGATGCGGGCGCCGGCTTCTTCGTCGGTTTCCCGTGCGGCGCCTTCTTCGGTGGTCTCGCCCAGTTCCATGAAGCCGGCTGGCAGCGTCCAGTAGCCCTTGCGGGGCTCGATGTTGCGCTTGCACAGCAGCACCTGCTCGCCCCAGACAGGCAGGGTCCCCACCACGTTCAACGGGTTGACGTAGTGGATGTGGCCGCAGGATGGGCAGACGGCGCGCTCACGGTTGTCGTCATCGGGCACCTTGTGCTCGACGGGGGTACCGCATACCTGGCAGTGCTCGATTCGGCGTGAAAACAGCATGCCCGCAGTTTAGGGCAACAAGTTCGCTAAACCGGGACTTGTGGTCGGCAATTCACAGGCGCGAGCGGCTGCACAGGGTGAAGCGCCGCCACCTTGTTCAGGCGACAAAAGCGGGTCAGCGCCTTTTCGGGCCAGCCGACAGCGCCGTGACCCACGGGGCAAAACTTTCCAGTACCTGAAGCGGGTGGCCGCGGTGCCAGAAAACCGAGCGCCGGGCCCACGTCGGTGCAGGGCAGTCGGGTGAGGGCGACAGGTGGGCCCATTGGCGTGCCAGCCGGCGCCTTTGTGGGGATTGGGGCGCAAACGCCTGCGCGATCAGCGGGTCGCGCTTCACCTGGCTGTGCTCGAACAGCAACTCGGCCAAGGGCCGCGTCCCCAGACCCTTGATGGCGCGCCATGGCCCTTTGACGGCCGCCAGCGGTGTGCTGCTGCGTGCCCAGACCGCGGCGCGCCCGTCGACGCGCAACACCACTTCGCGCACATGGCCGGCGCGGCAGCCCAGGGCCGCCTGCTCTTGCGGCCAGAGCGCACGGCGCCCCTGGCTGAGCACCTGTACGCTCACCTGGCCATGCAGGCGCAAGCGGGCGGTAAGAGAGCCGGGTGCGCTCAGCCACTGGCGCAGGCTGGGCGACACGGCGCCACGCCGGCCGCCGCTGGAGCGGGCGAGGGCGGAGGCAGATCGGGGTACGGCAGGCAAGCGAGGTAGCATCGGGGCGGGATCATAGCGGGCCCGGCGCACCGAGGGTTGACCGAGCCGCATCTGCACACCATCGCGCATGACATCACACACCTTGCCTTCGGGCTGGCTGGACATCGATTGGGGCTCGGGCCTGCAAGGCCGTGTTGGCGCCCTGATGAGCGCCCGGGCGGGCGGCATCAGTCAGGGGCCTTATGCCCATTGCAATCTGGGTGACCACGTTCAGGACGATGCACCAGCCGTGGCGCACAACCGCAGCCTGTTCGCCGCCGCCCTGCAGGCCCGGCCTGTGTGGATGACGCAGGTGCATGGCAACCGCGTCATCCGGCTGACGGGCGATGCCGACTTTCTGGGGCCGCACGGCCAGGTCGTCCAGCCAGAGGCCGATGGCGCCCTGAGCACCGAGCCCGGCCTGGCTTGCACGGTGATGGTTGCCGACTGCCTGCCCGTGCTCCTGGCGGCGCCCGAAGGGCGAGGTGTGGCCGCGCTGCACGCCGGCTGGCGCGGGCTGGCCGGTGCCGGCAGCATGCAGGGGCAGGGCATCGTGCACACCGGCGTGGCCGCGCTGTGCGAGGCAAGCTCGTGTGACCCCGCCGACCTGCGCGCCTGGCTGGGCCCCTGCATTGGCCCGGCACATTTCGAGGTCGGGGCCGACGTCCTGACAGGTTTCGGGGTGGACCCGCAGGCGGCTCGGGGCCACCCGCGCTTCATGCCACGCGTGCCGCTCGGCGAGGCCGAGGCTGGGGCTGCCAAGTGGCTGGCCGATCTGCCCGGGCTTGCACGCGACACCCTGGGGTGCCTGGGCGTGACGAGGGTCAGCGGTGGTGCCTGGTGCACCGTGTCCGATGCCTCAAGGTTCTTTTCGTTCAGGCGCGACCGCGTCACGGGCCGGCAGGCCGCCGCCATCTGTTTGCGCTGAGCCGTCGAGGTCTTCCTCGTGCAGGCCTGGTGGCGCCTGTTCTGCGGCCATTTTCGCCTGGGCCTCAGCCTCGGCCGCTCGCAGCGCCTTTCGACGCGCTGGGGTGCCCAACAGGTAGAGCACCAGGGCCAGGGGAAAGACGCCGTAGAAGACCAGGGTGATCACGGCGCCCAGGATGGTGCCTTGAGGGCTGGTGGCCTCCGCCACTGCCATCATCACCGTCACGTACAGCCAGGCGGCAGCAACAATCCACATACAACATTGTCCGATTAGCGAAGGTCTCGCGCTGGCGTCTGGTCATTGAATCCATCATGGTTGATGAAGATCATTTTTGCTGCCACGCGGGCATCTATTCTGGAACAGGTCTTGCTGAAGCTTCTTGAACAAGACGGATTGATGACCGTTGGGCAGATGTTGAAAAGAAGCCAAAAGTGCGCCGCCCGTGAGGTCAATGGAAAAAAAACGAGGTCAGAATACGGCAACATGATGGAGGCATCATTTTTTCGGATGCCCCGAGATTCCAAGTAGGAGACATATGGCTGTTCCTCAACGGTCACGCTCGCAGCGCCAGGCCGCTGCGCAGGATGTGACGCAGCGTGATGCTGCCGTGCAAGAAGCCAAGCCGGCGGTCAAAACCAAGCGCCCGGCGGCCAAGAAGGCCGCCGCCCCGACCAGGAAGACAGCGACGAGCAAGCCGGCATCGTCAACCAGGCGCGCCAAGCCTGAAGCGGACCAGGCCGGCGCCAGTGCCCAGGCCGCCCAAGCCTCTCCGTTCACGATGCCATTCGGCGCGGCCCAGCCGGGGGCGATCCCCGGGGCGTTCGCCGAGCATTTCAAAGCGCCGTTCGATCAGGCTGCGGCGGCGATGGCCGCACTGAAGATTCCCGGCATGGAACAGCTGGACCTCAAGCGCATGCCCGACATGGCTGCCGAGGCCATGAAGCATTGGATGAGTGGTGCGGGGCTCCCTGCCGCGGCGCCCGTCATGCCGGAAGGCCTGACGGCGCTCAAGCCGATGCAGCAAGCCATGGAGGCCATGGGCCAAAGTCTCGGCAGCAGCCTGTCGTCCGTGGCCGGTCTGAGCGTGCCCGCCGAGGCACTCAAGGACATCCAGCAGGACTACATGCAGCAGGCCACCGCCCTGTGGAACCAGGCGCTGGAGCAGCCCCACCAGATCAAGGCAGCCGATCGCCGCTTCGATGCACCGGAGTGGGGCAGCAGCCCCCTGAACGCCTTCATGGCGTCCATGTACTTGCTCAATGCGCGCACCTTGCAGCGCCTGGCTGACCAACTGCAGGGTGATCCCAAAGCGCGCCAGCGCGTGCGCTTTGCCGTGCAACAGTGGGCCGACGCGGCCTCGCCAAGCAATTTCCTGGCGTTCAACCCGGAGGCCCTGAAAAAGGCGGTCGAGACCAAGGGTGCCAGCCTGCAGCAAGGCTTGCAGCACCTGCTCAACGACCTGCGCCAGGGCCACATGTCCCAGACGGACGAGCGCGTCTTCGAGGTCGGCAAGAACGTGGCGACCACAGCTGGCACGGTCGTGTACGAGAACGCGTTCTTCCAGCTCATCGAGTACGCGCCGCTGACACCGAAGGTGCACGAAGTGCCCTTCCTGTTTGTGCCGCCCTGCATCAACAAGTACTACATCCTGGACCTGCAGCCGGACAACTCCGTGGTGCGCTACCTCTTGTCGCAGGGGCACCGCGTGTTCATGATCAGCTGGGTCAACCCTGACGACAGCCTGGCCAAGGCCACCTGGGATGACTACATCGAGCAGGGCGTGATGCAGGCCATCGACGTCACCCGGGAGATCTCGGGCTCGGACAAGGCCAACATGCTCGGCTTCTGCGTGGGTGGCACGATGCTGGCCTGTGCGCTGGCCACGCTGGCTGCACAAGGCAAGAAGCCCGCGGCCAGCCTGACCTTGCTGACGTCCTTCCTGGACTTCTCCGACACCGGCATCATGGATGTCTTTGTGGACGAGGCCATGGTCCGCATGCGCGAGATGACGATGGGGCCGACCAGCCCGCAGGGCGGTGGGCTGATGAAGGGCACCGATCTGGCGGCCACCTTCTCCTTCCTGCGTCCCAATGACCTGGTCTGGAACTATGTGGTGGGCAACTACCTCAAGGGTGAGATGCCGCCTGCGTTCGACCTGCTGTACTGGAACAGCGATAGCACGAACCTGCCTGGGCCTTTCTACACCTGGTACTTGCGCAACACCTATCTGGAGAACAAGCTGCGCGAGCCCGGGGCGGTGAAGGTGTGCGGCGTGCCGCTGGACCTGCGCCGTCTGGACATGCCGACCTTCATCTACGGTTCTCGGGAAGACCATATCGTGCCTTGGGGCGGCGCTTACGCCTCGACGCAGATCGTGCAGGGCCCCAAGACCTTTGTGCTGGGCGCGTCCGGTCACATCGCGGGTGTGATCAACCCACCCGAGAAAAAGAAGCGCAGCCACTGGACGTCCAGCCCCTTGGCACGCAGCTTGCCAGACACGGCCAAGGAATGGATGGACACCGCGCAGGAAAAACCGGGCAGCTGGTGGCCTGTGTGGGCCGAGTGGTTGGGCAAGCACGCCGGCGGCATGGTGCCTGCGCCCAAACAGGCGGGCAGCAAGCGTCATCCTCCCATCGAGGCCGCGCCGGGCCGTTACGTCCTGCGCAAAGCCTGATTTTGGCGCCCGCCCTGGTGTGCGGGCTTGGATCCTGACCTTTCAAGGAGATAAGCATGTCTGACATCGTGATCGTTGCAGCAGCCCGGACCGCCGTCGGCAAGTTCGGTGGCACCTTGGCCAAGACCCCGGCGTCTGAACTCGGCGCCGTGGTCATTGCGGATCTGCTCAAACGCACCGGCCTGGCGGGTGATCAGGTCAGCGAAGTCATCCTTGGGCAGGTGCTGCAGGCCGGCTGTGGCCAGAACCCTGCTCGCCAGGCAGTGATCAAGTCTGGCCTGCCCAACGGCGTGCCGGCCATGACCATCAACAAGGTCTGCGGTTCGGGTCTCAAAGCCGTGATGCTGGCCGCTCAGGCCATCCGCGATGGCGATGCCGAGATCGTGATTGCCGGGGGCCAGGAAAACATGAGCCTGTCGCCGCACGTGGTGCCCAACTCGCGTGATGGCATGCGCATGGGCAACTGGCAGATGGTCGACACCATGATCAACGATGGCCTGTGGGACGTCTACAACCAGTACCACATGGGTATCACGGCCGAGAACGTCGCCAAGCAGTACGGCATCTCGCGCGAAGCGCAGGACGCACTGGCGCTGGCCTCGCAGCAGAAGGCGGCGGCCGCGTCAGATGCCGGGCGCTTCAAGGATGAAATCGTGCCCGTGCTCATTCCCCAGAAAAAGGGTGACCCACTGGTGTTCGACACCGACGAGTTCATCAACCGCAAGAGCAATGCCGAAGCGCTGGCCGGTTTGCGCCCGGCTTTCGACAAGGCAGGTTCGGTCACGGTGGGCAATGCCTCCGGGATCAACGATGGCGCCGCAGCGGTGATGGTCATGAGCGCCAAAAAGGCGGAACAACTCGGCCTGAAGGTGCTGGGGCGCATCGCGTCGTACGCCAGTGCGGGCCTGGACCCTGCCTACATGGGCATGGGCCCCGTGCCCGCTTCACGCCGTGCGCTGGAGCGCGCGGGCTGGAAAGCGGCCGATCTGGACTTGCTGGAAATCAACGAGGCCTTTGCGGCGCAAGCTTGCGCGGTCCACAAGGAAATGGGCTGGGACACCAGCAAGGTCAACGTCAATGGTGGCGCCATCGCCATTGGCCATCCCATTGGTGCATCAGGTTGCCGTGTGCTGGTGACCTTGTTGCACGAAATGCAGAAACGTGATGCGCGCAAGGGCATCGCTTCCCTGTGTATCGGTGGCGGCATGGGCGTGGCCCTGACCATCGAACGCTGATCCCCGACTGACAGAGTCTTTCATTCATCCCAAAGAGGAGAACTTCATGAGCCAAAAAGTAGCATACGTGACCGGCGGCATGGGCGGTATCGGTACGTCCATTTGCCAGCGCCTGTACAAGGACGGGTACAAGGTGATCGCAGGTTGCGGTCCCAGCCGGGATCACGCCAAGTGGCTCGATGAGCAAAAGGCGCTGGGCTACACCTTCTACGCGTAGGTCGGCAAC
>JACPOH010000166.1 GCA_016185075.1 Aquabacterium sp.
AAAAACTTGTCGATGAACAAGTCGTTTTCAAGCAATCCCCGACGACACCGCCAGCGCAGGCGTCTCAGCACATCCGCATCGGGCGTCTGGTCGGCTGCTGGGCTGGTGTCGGTCATCGGGATGGTTCTTCGCGGTCTAAAACAGTCGTGGGCGCGCGTTGGTCTTGTCGAGAAACGCGATCAGACAGCGCGCTTGACCATCAGTTCCTTGATCTTGCCAATGGCCTTCGCGGGGTTCAGGCCCTTGGGGCAGACGTCCACGCAGTTCATGATGGTGTGGCAACGGAACAGACGGTAGGGGTCCTCCAGATTGTCCAGGCGCTCGCTCGTGGCTTGATCGCGGCTGTCGGCGATGAAGCGGTAGGCCTGCAGCAGGCCAGCGGGGCCCACGAACTTGTCGGGGTTCCACCAGAAGCTGGGGCAGCTGGTCGAGCAGCTGGCGCACAGGATGCACTCGTACAGGCCGTCGAGCTCTTCACGCTCCTCAGGCGACTGCAGACGCTCTTTTTCGGGCGGCGGCGTGTCGTTGATGAGGTAAGGCTTGATGGAGTTGTACTGCTTGAAGAACTGGGTCATGTCCACGATCAGGTCGCGGACCACGGGCAGGCCGGGCAGCGGCTTGAGCACGACCGTCTGAGGCAGCGTGCGCATGTTAGTCAGGCAGGCCAGACCGTTCTTGCCGTTGATGTTCATGGCGTCCGAGCCGCACACGCCTTCACGGCAGGAGCGACGGAACGACAGGGTCGGGTCCACGGCCTTGAGCTTGACCAGGGCGTCCAGCAGCATGCGTTCGTTGCCGTCGAGTTCGATCTCGATGGTCTGCATGTAGGGCTTGGCGTCCTTGTCCGGATCGTAGCGGTAGATTTGGAAGGTGCGCTTTTGAGTGCTCATGTTTGATTCCTGAAGGTTGGCGCGACGGGATCAGAAGGTACGGACCTTCGGCGGCACCGATTCCACGGTCAGCGGAGTCAGGTTCACGGGCTTGTAATCCAGGCGGTTGCCTTCGGAGTACCACAGCGAGTGCTTCATCCAGTTGGCGTCATCGCGGTTCGGGAAGTCATCGTGGGCGTGAGCGCCACGGCTTTCCGGACGAGCAGCAGCGGCCACCATGGTGGCTTGTGCGGCTTCGATCAGGTTGTCGACTTCCAGGGCTTCGATGCGGGCGGTGTTGAAGACCTTGGAGTTGTCCTTCAGGCCAATGGCCTTCACGCGCTCACGCACGGCAGCGATCTTCTGCACGCCCTCGTCCATGGACTTTTGCGTACGGAACACGCCGGCGTGCTTCTGCATCGTGGCGCGGATTTCGTTGGCCACGTCTTGTGAGTACTCGCCGTTCTTGGCGCTGTCCAGGCGAGCCAGACGCGACAGGGTGAAGTCGGCGGCGTCCTTGGGCAGCGGCTTGTGGCTCTTCGTCTTGAGGTTGGTCTCGACGATGTGGTTGCCAGCAGCGCGACCGAACACGACCAGGTCCAGCAGCGAGTTGGTGCCCAGGCGGTTGGCGCCGTGCACCGACACGCAGGAGCACTCACCCACGGCGTACAGGCCATTGATGACTTCGTTGTGCTTGCCATTGGCTGGCACGACCACCTGGCCGTACACGTTCGTGGGGATACCGCCCATCTGATAGTGGATGGTGGGCACCACGGGGATCGGCTCCTTGGTGATGTCGACGTTGGCGAAGTTGTGGCCAATCTCGAACACCGAAGGCAGACGCTTCATGATGGTCTCGGCACCCAGGTGGGTCATGTCCAGCAGGACATAGTCCTTGTTGGGACCGCAGCCACGGCCTTCCTTGATTTCCTGGTCCATCGAGCGAGACACGAAGTCACGCGGTGCCAGATCCTTCAGGGTCGGGGCGTAACGCTCCATGAAACGTTCGCCATTGGCGTTGCGCAGGATCGCGCCTTCACCACGGCAACCTTCGGTCAGCAGCACGCCCGCGCCGGCCACGCCGGTGGGGTGGAACTGCCAGAACTCCATGTCTTCCAGAGGGATGCCGGCGCGCGCCGCCATGCCCAGGCCGTCGCCGGTGTTGATGAAGGCGTTGGTGGAAGCCTGGTAGATACGGCCGGCGCCACCGGTGGCGAACAGCAC
>JACPOH010000167.1 GCA_016185075.1 Aquabacterium sp.
ACCGGCGCATCGTTCATGCACCCGGATCGGCGCAGGTAGCTCACGCACACCAGGGTGGCCAACACGACGCAAGCCACCGACAGCAGGTTGTCGTAACCGGCATCCAGATGGAGCTGCACGGCGCCGCACAAGAGCGCCACGAGTTGAATGACGCCGTACACCAGGGAGGACATGGGCTTGTCAGGCCCGATGTCGGTCACATTCGGGCGCATCATGAGGCCACCTCGTCGAGAACGCGTTGCAACACCCGCTCGTTCATGTTTCCGTTTCTCTGCAGCCGTTGCTGACCAGCCAGCGCCATCGCGCGCCTGTGTGCGTCATGCGCGAGCAATGCATGACACTGGCTGGCGCATTCGTCGACCGAACGCCAGAAAACGGCTTCGTGCCCCTCTGCATACATTGCCTCATGCTCGGATGTGCGCTCCGCACACAGCAGCCCCCCGACGGCGGGCACTTCCAGTGATCGCGTGGTGTGCAGATCGCGGTTCCCCTTGGACAGCAGGCCCAGGTTGACCTTCGCACACTGGATGGCCTTGGCATAGTCGTCACCGCCAATGGCGCCCCCCAGCCAGAAGGGCTGAAGCAGAGGCCACTCGGGCGCCTTGTGCCAGTGGGCGCCACGGATGCTCAAGGGCACGCCGCGTTCGATCAAGCCTTTGAGGAAGGGGCCGCGCTCGGGCATCCAGGAGCCGAGAAACAGCACGTCGCTGGCCCAGATGGCCAAATCACGCGCATCAATGGGCCGCGGCGCGTGCGAGACCTCATCGGCCGACATGAACACCCTCAGGACACGTCGAGCGCCCAGCGCCTTGGCCTCTTGTACATTGACCTGCCGCATCACCACCAGCAGGTCATACGCCGATGCCGACTGCCGATAGGCCTTGAAACGCAAGCCATCGCGAGGGCCGGTTGGGTCGTCAATGCAGTAGTTGATGACGGCGTCGGCCTTCTGCCTCAGCAAGGCGACCACATCGGGCGTGACCCACTCTCCACAGTCGACATGGCACAGATCGAAGTGCGGCAGCTTGGCCAGCACGCGCACCAGCCTGGGTTTGAGCCAGGGCGCCAGCAGATGTCCGCCGAGATGCCAGCTCACCCGGTCGGTCCAGACGCTTTCAGGCAGCAAACGCCGAGGGTCTACGTGCTCTACATGGTGACCCAGACGACGGTAGGCATGGGCGCGATCCAGGCACGTCCCGCTCTGTGTGCCGAGGTACAGGATGCGGAGTGCGCTCACGACACCAGTTCCTTGTAGATGCGCTTGGCCTCGTCCCCGTAATCGCGCCAGCCACCTGCCTGCTGCACATGGGCGAGCGCCTTGTCGCTCATTTGCTGGCGCACTTCGGGATGATCTGCCAGCCACTGCAGGCGATCGGCTAAAGCGTGCACGTCGCGAATCGGCAGGATGTAGCCGTGCTCGCCGTTGACGAACAAATCCTCTGCACCGGTGTTGGCCGTTGCAATGACCGGGCATGCACAGGCCATGGCCTGTGCCTGAACCAGCGCCAGCCCTTCCTCGATGCTGGGCAGCACCATCACGTGGCTGCGGCTCATCAGGTTCTTGAGTTCAAGCTGGGGCACATGCCCCATCACCACGGCATCTTCAGGCCACAAGCCCCGCTGCCGCATCAATGCCATCAACTCGGCAGACGGCGCACCTGCGAACGTCAGTGATTTCCGAGGGTGATCAAGCTGCGCGTACGCCTGCAACAGATACGGCACGCCCTTGCGCAAGCTCATGCCGCCAGCGAACAGCACATCGAAACGCTGGGGGTCGGGGCGCTGCGTGGGGTGGAAGCGCTGGAGGTTCACGCCATAGGGCAAGCGGCGGAGCTTGTGCTCATCGACCCCACGCTTCACGAAGGAACGCACATTGAAGCTCGAAGGCACGGTGATGCAATCGGCCTCGGCGTATTCGGCTTCTTCGCGCGCGATGATCCGGGGGTCGATGCCCTGGTAAGGCACGCCCCAGCGCTCGTGCTCTTCGCGCAACAGGGCATCCTGCTCGCGGATGTGCGAGGAACCTCGGTCACAGACGTATCGCCCACCACGTTGACGGACACGCCGCCCCGTCAGCAAGGCCGAGCCCGACAAGCCGACGAAGATGTCGCACTCGCGCAGGCTGCTGGCCACATACCGGTCCAGCGAGGCCCTCGCCAGATACTCCCAGTGGCGCACCAAGGTCTGGCCCAACTTGTCCCGCTGAGGAAAGGCCATGTACGCACCATGCACCCAGGGAAAACAACGGATGCGCTCAGCCGGCAGGCCTTCGCCTTTGAGCTTGAAGCGCGGGTAGCCCGTGTAGATGCGGGCCAACAGGCCGTCCCGATGCAACTCGCGCGCCAGGTCGAAGCTATGGAAGGTGCCGATGGTCGACAGCGCCACTTTCATCACATGCCCTTGTTGATCTGCTCAGCGCGAAGCGACCGTGCCGATCAGCTTGCTGCGATCCGCCGGGAGAACGGCGTGCAACAGATCGTCGATGAACTTTGTTTGCAAGGCAAAGGCCTGTTCCTGGTGGAACGATATCTCGGACACCCGCAGCAACATGCCATCGACGAGGTAGCCCTGCATGGCCATGCGCAGACGCGCCAGGTTGCGCTCCTTGGAGCCGCGCACGACGCTGTCGCCCACGCGAATGAAGAAGGTCAGAGGCTCTGGCCGTTCGCCCAGGCGGGTAACCATGCGCACGGCCTTGAACTCACCATAGGCAGAACGCAGCGTGTCGTCGGACTCCTCGATGATGCGAAAGCCTTGAGATGGGTAGCATTGTTGTGGTGTATGCAACTGCGTGTCGCTGGACTGGTCACGCCCATAAGCGATGGACAACATCAGGACACGGCCGCTGGGCTTGTGCAGATAGGTACGTGCGAGCGTTTCGGTATAGAGGCGTGCCAGGTTCTCGGCCTGCACCGGGTCCACGACCACGCGGCCCGCGTTGGGCAGCTCGACCCAGTCGCCAAAGGCCTTGGGCACGATCTGCGCGTAGTGCGGCTCGCCAAGGTGGTCCGCCCAGAACTTGCCGGGCTTGAAGATCTCGGCCAAAGCCACCGAGCCCACCATGATGGACAACGCCAGGCCAATGGTCATCAGGCTCAGCCGGCGCGGCGTCAGGTACCGGGCGTTCATGCGGCAGCCCCCCCGGAGCGGGTAGACAGCCAGCGCAGCATGCGGTCGATACCCATCAGCAGCAGCATCGCGCTGGCAAACAGCACGATGCCGGCAAAGCCGTGCAGAAAGCCCTGCCCTGCTTCATCACCCAGGTGGTAGGTGATCAGCGTCAGCACGATCACACGGATCATGTTGGCCGTGAAGGAGATGGGCACGATCAACAGCGCCAGCCCCAGGTTGCGCAACCAGGAGCTGTGCTTGATCACGTTGAGGTAGAAGATGCCCATGGCTTCGAGCATGAACAAGGTTCGCATGCCCGCGCAGGCATCGGCCACCAACAGTTGATACGGACCAATGTTCAGCACCACGCCCGTATGCGAGATGGGGTAACCAAAGGCCCACAGCAACTCCGACACCGCGATCGAGATGTGCAGCTTGATGAAATGGCTGATTGGGTCCAGCAGGAAGCCGGGCAAAGGCACCATGAAGATGCAGAAGAAGACCGGGAACTTGAGCTGGTTGAGCAGCGGCAGCCCGCCCGCCATCAGCACCAGCCCCGCCAGCATGGGGATGAAGGCGCCGACCTCGAAGTAGATGATGCCCAGGGCACGGCCCGACACATACAGTGCCGCACCGATGACAAAACAGGGCCAGGCCAGCCAGTGGCCAGTCAAGGGGCGCGACGCCTGTTCCGTGAAGGCGCGCCAACGCGTCACCGTCAACCACATGGCCAGGGTCAACATGATGGGGCCATGGCTGTGTTCGCCCTTGTTCCACAAGCCGGCATCGTTGTTCTGAAACAGCTCGAACAAGGTCGGCACGAACATCGCGGCCAGGCCCAGCGACAGCCAGACCACGTCACCGGAAATGGGCAGCCAGGACGTGGCGGGCACAGCCATGGTCGTCTGGTTGACGGAGCTTGCCATGCGGACCTCAGAACTCGTTGACCAGGATGCCGGCCACCTTGACCTGGCTCTTGTTGAGCAGCTTGACCATGCTCTGCATCCCGGTCATGCGGGTGGCGTTGCGGCGACCGACCAGCAAGGCGGCGCCACAATGAACGGCAATGATGCGGGCATCCGAACCGGCAGCGTGCGGGGGCGTGTCCACCAGCACATGGTCGAACTTGCTCAAGAGTTCACGCAGCAGCAGGCTGAAGGCGGCGCGCTGCAACAGCTCCGTCGGGTTGGGTGCGATCACGCCGGCAGGCATCAGGTAGAGGTTTGGCAGGTGCGCAGCAGGCTTGATCACATTGGCCTCTGCGCGGCCTGCCAGCAGCGCCGTCAGGCCGGTGCCCGAGTCCACGCCGAACACCTTGTGCAGGCGGGGCTGGCGCAGGTTGGCGTCGATCAGCAAGGTGCGGCCCGGCAGCTGGCTGAATGCCACGGCCAGGTTGGCCGCCACGAAGGTCTTGCCGTCACCCGGGTCAGCACTGGTGATGGCCAGCGCCCGACGCGTGTCGGACTCGGCCAGCACGCCCAGCACGAGTTGCGAACGCAGGTCGCGGAAGGCCTCCACCTCTTCGCAGAAAGGGTCGTTGGCCACGACCAGCTCTTCATTGAAATGGCGATGCTCCGTAGGCAGGTACGGGTAGTGGAATTGCTGCGACAGGGCCCAGATCACGTCATCGGGTTTGGCAAAGCCCAATGCCACAGCGGCTTCGCCGAACCGCACGCCGTGCTCGCGTTGATAGTCCAGCGCGCGCTCGACCTGCTCGGCGCTGAGTCCCTTGGTCCGCGTCAGGATGTCGCCCAGCGAGGCTGGGGAATCGGGCGTGTCGGTGGCTTGTGCGACGAGGTTGGCGCGGGCGTCGTAGCCGAACAC
>JACPOH010000115.1:0-3007 GCA_016185075.1 Aquabacterium sp.
GAACTCACGCTTGCGCGTCTTCTTGGTCGACAGGTTCAATCCCAGGCTGACTTGCTTCATGTTCTTGCTGCACGATTCAACTTGACGACATCATCATGCAAGACCCGCGCCCTGCGACGGGGTTTTGCAGACCTTCCCTAGCTTGCTGGCTCTGCTGAGCCAGGACGGCATCAATCATGTCCATGATCATGCGTTGCTTGGGCTTGGGCAGTTGGCCGATGCGCTCGATGTGCTGCTGTAGTTGAGAAACCGGCCCACGCTTGCGCGGCGCATGTTCGCCCTCGGCCAGCAGTTCATCGAGCGACACGCCCAAGGTCTTCGCCAGCAGCCGCAGTGTGGAGACAGGCAAGCGCCGTCGGCCTACTTCGTAGGCTTGAACGGTCTGTTGCGAAACCCCCAGTGCTTCGGCCAGTTGAACTTGCGTGATGTTGCGCGCCTTGCGCAACTGCGTCACACGTTCGCCCAGCTTGGCAAAGAAGGCCTGTTCTTCGTCGCTGATGGTCATGGTCGGCGGCTCAATCAGTGTCATTGCCGCCATAGGGTTGGGATCCGAAACCAATGACACGCCATTCCTCTTCGTATCTCCAGTCACTTGCTTGACCGCCTCATCTGGAACTCTTCAGGGTAACGCTTGCTGCTCATGCTGGCTCCTTCTGGGCCAATAGTTTGAGGCTCACAAGCTTCTAGAAATTCCGGGGCGATTCACACTGGCGCCGACGCAGCCCGAACTCCATCATCGTCATGGCCGTTTGAACCAGCGATTCTGGGGTGATGCTGGCGGGGCGAAGACCATCGTCACGCAGCGCCAGCAGCAGCAAACCATTGAGCATGCTCCAGATGGCATGCGCAGTAGCCTCTGGATCCAGCGAAGGATTGACGCTTCCTTCGGCGATGCCCTCACGGATGATCGCCGCTTGGCGCGCGTTCTGCTCTGCAGCCATGGCCGCAATCCTCGCCATGGCCGCGGGCTCCTCTGGCGGATTCGCCAGGATGCGGAATGGCTGGGGCCGTTCGAACGCAAACTTCACGTAGGCGAGGAACACCGCTCGCCCTCGCTCTTCAACGGTGCCCTGCACGTCGTATGCGAGGTCAATGTAGCGGCGGTTTTCCTCCATCGCTCGCTCGGCGATGGCCAACAACAGTGCCTGCTTGCCTCCGATGCGGTTGTAAACGGTCTGCAGAGACACATCGGCGCGCCTGGCCACTTCCTCGGCAGTGACACCTTGAGGCCCCTCGGCAACCAGCAAATCTTCGGCGATTTCCACGAGCCTGCGGCGCATGTCGGCGGTGCGGCGCTGGGTGCGAGTGGGCACGGTTAGGGTAGTCATGGGGTTTACTGTAACAAACTTGATTCTTATACTTTTATCCATTGTTAGAGTTAACTCCATTTTTGATGAACCGCCTCGATGTGCACATCCCCTCCGGCAAGCAGCTGCTATGCGCAGCATGGCTTTACTTGCCGGATGACTCCCGCCCTGCTCCGGTCATCGTCATGGCCCATGGTCTTGGCGGAGTCCGCACGATGCGACTGGATGCGTTTGCCGAGCGGTTTACCGCGGCTGGCTACGCATGCCTTGTCTTTGACTACCGCCATTTCGGAAGCAGCGAGGGAGAGCCGCGCCAGTTGCTGGACATCTACGCCCAACTCGCCGACTGGCGTGCTGCCATCTCGTATGCGCGTGGCTGTGCACTCGTGGACGGTTCGCGCGTTGTGCTCTGGGGAACGTCCTTCGGCGGCGGGCATGTGCTGGCTATCGCGGCGGGCGACAAAAACCTCGCAGCAGCCATCGCGCAGTGCCCTTTCACAGATGGCCTTGCATCCAGTTTTGCGCTGCATCCCATCAGCTTGTTGAAAGTCACGGTGCGAGCCCTGCGCGATCAGGTCGGTGCCTGGTTGGGCGCGCCGCCTGTGCATGTCGCACTGGCCGGCACTGCGAGTGAGGCTGCGCTCATGACCGCAGCTGATGTGATCCCGGGCTATCTCGCGCTCTTACCGCCAGGGGAGGCTGAACAATTTCCCAACCACGTGGCGGCGCGCTTTGCGCTGCAGATCGTTCGGTATTTCCCGGGCCGCATAGCCGCAGCCATCCGCTGCCCCCTGCTGGGCTGTATTTGCGACACAGACACCGTAGCACCGGCCGATGCAGCCATCCGCCAACTTCGGCACGCGCCGCGGGCTGAAATCAAACGCTACAAAGCGGGGCACTTTGACATCTATGTCGGCGCAGCTTTCGAACGCGTGATAGCCGACCAGATCGATTTTCTGCGTCGTCACGTGCCTCTGGATCCGGAATAAACCAGCCACCAGCAGGACCTCATCAAACACCCTACGGCATATCGCCCGCAACGTTGGGGCATGTCATTCCCCGTCAATCATCAGCATGAAATCGAACACTCATCCGAGCTTCGCTGGCAAGGTCGTGCTTGTCACAGGCGCATGGGGTGGCCTTGGCCGCACCTTTGTTCGCCACCTCCTGGCTTCTCACGCGAAGGTGATCCTCAGCGACGTCTGCGAGCGTCCGCTGGCCGATCTCGCCGAAGGCTGTGATCTGCCACAGGGCTGGGAAGCGCGGGTGCTTGGACAAGTCGTGGTCGACCTTAACGCGCCCGATGGTGCCGCTTATCTGCATGCAGCCTGCAGGGACATCGCGCCAGTCGATGTGGTGGTGCACAACGCTGGCCTGGCATTTCTGGGCTACTACGAAGACATCCCACGCGACAAAATGCACCTGCAAATGCGGGTCATGTTGACTGCTCCCATGGAGCTGACACACCTGTTCCTTCCCGATTTCCTGCAGCGTGGTCACGGGCAATTCGTGTTCATCGACTCCGTGGCCGGCTTCGTTGCCACGTCGCTGGGTAGCACCTACAGCGCAGCCAAATTCGGCTTGAGGGGCTTTGCCATGGCGCTGTCTGGCGAATTGCGCGGACGCGGCATCGACGTAACCATCGTCTACCCGTTCTTCACCCGCACCGCCATCCTCAAGGTGCCCGTGTTCGGCAAAGC
>JACPOH010000115.1:3063-19466 GCA_016185075.1 Aquabacterium sp.
GCGTCGGTGCCAGTGATGCCTCGCATCTTCATTGATGAGCCCGACGACGTCATCGCCGAAGCCTTGCGCGGTGTCGCGCGGCGCAAGCTGCATGTCCGAACCGGCTTCTATTCAAAGTTCATGTGGCAGGTGTTGCGGTTCTGGCCTGTGACCAGCAGCCAGATGCAACCCAAAGCACTGTGACCCACAGGTCGCCAGGCGATCCGCGGCTTTTTCTGATTCTGCTCAACTGGGATTTCAACAGGAGACAACCATGCGACTTTCACCGAGTATTTCATTCAACAACGTCATCGCCGCGGCGGCTTTGGCGGCAGCTGTAGCCGCCCCCGTTGGTGCACAGACGCTACCTCCCCAATTGTTCCTGCCAGAGGTCTTGCTGCCCCGGGACCAGATCGGCACATCGAGCACCCCACAATTGCTTCCGACAGCCTCTCCCAAAGCCCCGATTGCCAACTTTCGCTACGAGTATGGTGGGGTGTCTAAATCGCTGACCCAGTTTCAACAGGATGGCAAGGTCCGCGCACTGCTGGTGCTCAAGGACGGCAAGATCGTCTACGAATACAACAAGTTTCCCTACGGCAAATCCTCTCTGCATCAATCCTGGTCGATCAGCAAGCAGATGTTGTCCACCTTGGTCGGCATCGCTCTCGACGAATGTGCGATCAGGTCTGTTGATGACCGGATGGATGCCTATGCGCCCGAACTGGCCATCAATGGCTTTGCAGGGGTGACATTCAAGCAGGCGCTGCAAATGTCCTCGGGCATCAAATACAACGAGGAGGTCGACCGCTTCAATCTGTTCTTTGATGTCATCAACGATTACTACTCGGTGGGGGCATCTGGATTCACCCTGAGGGAAAAAACGCTCGACCCTGCCATGACACGAGCTTATGCACCAGGCAGTAAGTTCGAATACGCGAGCATCAATTCCCAGGCCATCGCCATGGCGCTGGAAAAGGCGGTCGGGGTGCCATATCAGCAGTATTTCGAGCAAAAGTTGTGGAAGGCCATCGGCACCGAGGACAAGGCCAAGATGCTCACCGATCGGACCAAGACCGCGTTCACGTTCTGCTGCAATTACGCCACCACCCGCAGTTATGCCCTGTTCGGATTGCTGTACGCACAAGGTGGGCGACTGAACGGTCGCCAGATCGTTTCACAGGATTGGGTGACCAAGGCCACCACGTACCGCGGCGATCCCAGTAACTGGCGGGCCGTGGCTTTGCCTGGCCTGACCGGGGTGTTCGGTTTCGGCTACCACTGGTGGCCCATGGATGGCGACCGTGGCGATTTCTCGGCGCTCGGCGTGTATGGTCAGTCCATCCACATCCTGCCAAAGGACAACACCGTCATCGTGCGGGTGAGCGGGGACTTCGATGTGCCAGGTGCTCACTCGGAGGAGGCGGCCGCCATGGGCCGGGCGCTGGCGAACTACCTGCGCTGACCAGGCACGAGATGACACCTGAAGGGGGCGTGTTGCGCAGTGAGGGTGCTCTGAACTTGCTGCGCAGGCTGCTTGGAGCCACGCCAGCAGGCGTTGTTGGCGCACTCCTTTCCGGGCCACACAAGCTCAGGTCGCAAAAAATGCTGTCCTTGTTTTGCGCAATAGCCCCGTTTCTGGGAACGTCAATGGCGTGATACGAGAACGATGAGAACGGCGAGTCTGCCGGGTTCTTGCAAACACCGCCAATCCGATCTGGGTAAACGCCTGGCTGGTATTGGCCAACGAGGACGGACCAAAAACCTGCTCGAATTCAGCCGCGTGGGTCGCGGCCGCAACGCCTGCGACCCCGGGTTTCGCCCGGGTGTGCCCTTATCTGGCTCCGATGCGAGTTGCACAGCAGGCGCGCAGTGGCCCTGGCCCGAAGCGCGTGGATGAGACGCAGTCATTGGCGCCGACCATCGCGCAGCGGGTGGTGTGGCGACAGCAGCAAGCGCCGCCAGCCCCCTCACTCAGAACACACCCAGCACGAGGCCCGCCGCCATGGCTTCACCCAGGGCCTCGCAACGCGCCAGGTCTTCCGCATCGATGTGCTTGGGCGCGAGGATGGCCTGTGTGGTCTGTGCGTGCGTGCACACGATCAGCGGTTCGGCAATGGCCTTGAGCCGCCAGCCCGTGGCGATGCGTTCGATCTGGCGGGCCGCGTTGTGGCCATCGCTGCCCGCGCAGATCAGGCTGGCATAGGGGCGGCCGTTGAGGTGGTCCAGCGCGGCGTAGTAGCTGCGGTCAATGAAGTCCTTGAGCTGGCCGCTGATGGCCGCCAGGTTCTCGGGCGTCGCCAGGATCAGACCGTCTGCGGCCAGCAGCTCATCCGGGCTGGCTTGTGCGGCGTGCAGCAGCTGCACCTTGACGCCGGGCTCTGACAAGGCGCCGCGGCGGGCGGCCTCGGCCATCTGGCGCGTGCCACCGGTCATGGAGTGGTAGACGATCAACAGGGACTTGGGCTCGCTCATGCCGGCAGCATAGACCAGGCGCCAGGGCTGGCGGCACAATGGCGCTCATCGCCTCGGGAGTGCTTCATGTTCGGCCAGCTGATCTTTCGCCAGTTGTTTGATGCGGCCTCGTCCACCTACACCTATCTGCTGGCTTGCCCGGCCACCCGGCAGGCCGTGATCATCGACACCGTGTTCGAGCAGCACTGGCACCGCGTCGTGTTCGGGCAGCGGCATCTGGCGGTGCGCGCCACGCCGGGGCACACCGATGGTTGCCTCACCTATGTCCTGGATGACCACAGCATGGCGTTCACCGGCGACTGCCTGCTGATCCGTGGTGCGGGCCGTTGCGATTTCCAGCAGGGCAATGCGAGCCGGCTGTACCACTCGATCACCGAGCAGATCTTTTCTTTGCCGGATGGCTGCATGGTGTGGCCCGGCCATGACTACAGCGGGCGCACCATGTCGTCGGTGGGCGAAGAGCGTGTGCACAACCCGCGCATTGGCGGGCAGGCCGATGAGCGTGATTTCGTGGGTTTCATGGAGAACCTGCACCTGCCGCACCCCAAGCAGCTGGCCGTGGCCCTGCCGGCCAACCTGCGCTCGGGCCGCCCGGAGGATGGCCAGGTGCCACGGCTGGCCGATTGGGGCCCCGTGCGCCAGACCTATGCCGGCCTGATCGAGATCGAGCCCGAGTGGGTGGCCGAGCACCTCGGCGAGGTCCTGATCCTGGATGTGCGCCAGCCCGAAGAAATGGATGAGCGCCTGGGCCGCATCCCGGGGGCGCGCATGCTGCCTTTGAGCGAGCTGAAAGCCCGCCTGGCCGAGATCCCTCAAGACAAGCCGGTGATCACGGTGTGCCACGCGGGCATGCGTTCGGGCCAGGCCACCGTGATCCTGCGCCAGGGCGGGTTCCAGCGTGTGGCCAATATGCGAGGCGGCATGCTGATGTGGCAGCAACAGGGGCAGGCCGTCGAGCGCACCGCCCGCTGACGGCGTGCGGCCAAATGTAGGCGTTCAAGGCGGCGTTCAGGGCGCGGGCCGGCGGCGCATGCGTTCGCGGCGCGCTTCGCTGCCGATGGCGCCCACCAGCAGGTCCAGCTCTTCGGCCAGGATCTCCAGCGCGTCGTCCAGCGTGACCAGGCCAACCAGCTCGCGCTGCTCGCCCAGCACGGGCACGCGGCGCACGCCCTTGTCGCGCATCATGCGCAGCAGGTCAATGAGGGAGTCGTCCTCGTTCATCGTGTGCACCGGCTCGGTCATCACGTCTTCCACATTGAGGGGGCGAGGGTCCAGGCCCGGCGCGATGACGGCGGTGACGATGTCGCGGTCGGTGATCAGGCCGACCACCATGCGTTTGCCCGGCAGCTCGTCCACCACCACCAGCGCGCCCACATGCGCCTGCCGCATCAGCCTGGCGGCATCCACCAGGCCCGTGTTGCGAAAGGCAATGGCCACCTCCCGCGTGCAGATCTCACCAACGCTCAGACGTTCGCTCATCGCAGCCTCCTGATCGTGACGCCCACGCACCCGGCGGGCGAGGACATGATCTCTGCAAATGCAGGGCGGGTCAATGCCTGCGGGTCGCGCCTGGTTGCGCCTCCGGTGGCGCTTTCAGTGCCGCATTCGGTGCCGCATTCGGTGCCGCATTCGGTGGCGCTGCCGATTGCGTTTCCTGCGCGTCCTGGATCTCGTGTTCGACCGCGTTGGCCCAGGCCTGGAACATGGCGTTCGCCGTGCCCGCGAAGGTGTTCATGATCCCCGCGGGGGAAGGGTCCAGGGTGGTGAGGGCCACGCCGGCTGAATCCGCCGTCACCTGGGGTGTGGGGCCGCCTGGCACCTGCATGGCCTGCACCATACCGGCCTCGACCTGCTTGCCCCATTGCATGCAGGAGTCCAGCACGGCACTGGCAAAGCGTTGCTGGGCCATGACCTGGTCTGCCCAGAAGGTCATGGTGTCGGCCAACATGGCGCTGGCCACGCCGATCGCGGGGTTGAGCTGTTCAACTTGGCTGCGCTCTTTCATGGGGAGGCCCTCCTGAAGCAACACCGATGTCGCCATATTGCGGCGGTTTTCAACGCGCCGCAAGGGCCTGCCGTGCCAGCCTTTGATTTACTTCAGCAAACCGGTCGAGCGGCCCACCTGTTCGATCACGGCAAAGTCTTCCACATTGGCCGGCACGAACTTGCGGGCGCCTTGCAGCTCCAGCACGGCTTTTCCGTCGGGCTTGGTCGCATCCAGGCTCAGGAAGGCCTGGGCGAACTTCTGCACGGTGGCCGGGGGCAGGTCCTTGCGGGCGGTCCACACATAGTCGACGAAGGCCGGGCTCGTCCAGATGGCCTTGACCTTGTTCTTGTCGAACTTGTCACCGGCCACCAGGCGTTGCCAGACCTCGATGTTCAGGGCGCCCGCCTGCACCTTGCCCGATTCCACCATCTTCACGGTGGCGTCGTGCGCGCCGCTGTAGATGGGGGCGCCCGCAAAGTCCTTGTCGGCGTCGATCTTGAACTGCGTGCTCAGGAAGTGGCGCGGGAAGAGGTGGCCGGAGGTCGAGCTCTTGGCGCCAAAGGCGAAGCTCTTGCCACGCATGTCCTCGGGCTTGTTGATGCCCGAGGCCGTGTTGGCGATGAACACGCTGTGGAACTCGCGGTCGATGTCGCGCATGACCACGGGCCTGGCACCCGACATCACCTTGGCCTGCACGAAGGTGAAACCGCCCAGCCAGGCGAAGTCGACCTTGCCCGCACCGAGTGCGGACACGGCCGCGCCGTAGTCGATCACCGGCACGTACACCACCTTGACGCCCAGGTGCTTTTGCAGGTGCTCGACCAGGGGCTGGTACTTGCGGGCCAGCTCGGTGGGGTTTTCGTCGGGGATGCCGGAGACGCGGATGACATCTTCCGCATGCACGGCCTGCGTGGCCAGCGCGAGCAGGGGGCTGAGCAAGACGGTGCGGCAGATGGCGCGGCGGATCAGGTGTGGTGTGGTCATCAGGGGTGTCCTTGGCTTGTCGGGATGAGGGGGGAGAAGGGCGCAGATCGCGGTGCAGACAGGATACGGGCGCGCAGCCGGTCGCCCAGCGCGTCGACGATGGCCACGAGGGCCAGCATGGTCAGCAGCAGCAAGGTGAGATCCTGCATGTGGAACAGGCTGATGGCGGTGTTGAGCGCGTCGCCGATGCCGCCGGCGCCCACGAAGCCCACCATGGCGGTGGCGCGCACATTCACCTCGAAGCGGTACAGCGTGAAGGCGGCCAGGCGCGCCTGCACCTGCGGCAGCACGCCAAACAGGAAGGTGCCCAGGGTGCCGGCCCCTTGCGCCTGCATGGCGGCGGGCGGCCCGGCTTCGACCTCTTCGAACACGTCGGCAAACAGGCGGCCCATCACCCCGATGTTGTGCACGGCAATGGCCAGGATGCCTGCCAGCGGCCCGCCGCCCACCCACACCACGAACACGAGCGCCAGCGTGAGCTCGGGGATCACGCGGGTGCCTTGCAGCACGGCGCGGCTGCCCCATTTGACGAGCTGGCGCCATGCGCGAGACAGGGCCGCGGTGCGCGGCGGATCAACCAGATAGCTGCCGGTCATCAGGTGCGAGGCGGCCATGGGGGCCAGCACGAAGGCCAGCCCGGCCGAAACCAGGGTGGCGGCCCAGGCCATCATCAGCGTCTCACCGATCTGGGCGGCCACGGTCTGCATGAAGGCGGCGTCCAGCACCAGGTGCTCGAAGCTCAGCAGCGGTGGGGCCTGGCTGTGCCACAAGTCGGCCCATGGGATGTCGAGCTGCTGCCAGGCCCAGGCCGCGCCGACGGCCGCCAGGCCGAGCGACCAGCGCACATCGCGCCGGCGCAGTTGGGCACCGAGCAGCTCCAGCGCCACCACGAAGGCCAGCACGGCCAGCAGGGTGGTGGCCAGCTTGTCGTACTGGAAATAGCGCAGGCTCAGGGCGATCTCGCTGCCCAGGCCGCCCGCGCCCACCACGCCCAGGATGGTGCCGATGCGGATGTTGCACTCCAGGCAGAAGAGCGCGTAGCCCGTCCACTGGCGGCTGACCTGGGGCAGCACGGCGTGCAGGAACAGGGCCCAGCGCGAAGCGCCTGCCGCACGCAAGGCCTGCAGCGACCGGGGTTCAACGGCCTCGGCCAGTTCGGCGTACAGCTTGCCGATGTTGCCGCCCACCGTGAGGCCGATGGCCAGTACGGCCGCGCCGGGGCCCAGGCCGATGAGGCGCACGAAGAGGTAGGCCCACACGATTTCGGGGATGGCGCGCAGCACGCTCAACACCAGGCGTGCCAGCCAGCGAGCCCCTGCCAGGCTGTGGCCTTGCCAGGCGGGCGTGCGGCGCGGCGGGTCGGGCAGGTCCGGCACGCGGATGGCGAAGAAGGCCAGGCTGACGCCCAGCACCACGGCCATCACCGTGCCGAGCACGCCGATCAGCAGGCTCTCGACCGACAGCTCGAACACGCGCATCAGGAAGTCGCGCGACAGGTCCGGGTGGGCCATGCCGGTGAGGATGTCGCCCGCGTTGCGCAGGCCGTCCTGGTCAAACAGCTTGCCCGGATGGGCGCCCGTGAGCGCCAGGCACAGCCAGCCAGACAGGCCGATCAGCAGCCACAGCGCGTACCGGCGCCAGTGGGCGTGGCGCTCGGCACGCCAGGCCTGATCAGATGCGCTCATGGCTGCCGGCATACAGCTGCGCCAGCCGGTCTTCGGTGGCGTCTGCGGGGGTGCAGTCGAACATCACCCGGCCGCCACGCAGGCCGATCACGCGGGTGCAGTCCTGCCGCACGATGTCGAACCAGTGTGTGCAGAACACCAGCGACATGGCGCGGGCGCGGGCCTGTTCGACGATGAGCTGGGTCACGGCCTTGGCCGTGTGCGGGTCCAACGAGGCGGTGGGCTCGTCGGCCAGCAGCCAGCTGGGGTTGGCCACGAGGGCGCGGGCAATGGCCACGCGCTGCATCTGCCCGCCGCTGAGTTCGCCAGCCTTGTCCCACTGGTGTTCGGCCATGCCCAGCGCTTGCAGCAGGGCGGCCACGCGGGCCACTTCAACCGGCATCAAGGCCGCTTGCAAGCTCTTGTACCAGGGCCAGCCTGGCAAGAGGCCCGCCACCACATTGCGGTGCACGCTGGCTTGCGGCACCAGCAGGTTCTGCTGCTCCACGATGCGGCAGCTGGCGCGGTAGCGCTGCAGGGCACGCCAGCTCATGCCTGCGAGGGGGCGGCCATCGATGTCGATCTCGCCCGATGTGGCGCGCAGGGCACCTGCGATCAGCCGGATCAAGGTGGACTTGCCCGCGCCGCTGGGGCCGATCAGGGCGATGCGTTCGCCCTCGCCCAGACGCAGGTTGATGTCGTGGAGCACGGCCTGGCTGCCCCAGTGGCGGCCGACGTGCGTGAGCTGCACGGTGGGGACGGATGGACGTGGCATCTCAGGTCAGGGCGCGCAGCTGCTGGGCCAGTTGCGCCATGGCCGGCTCGTCCAGTGCATCGGTGTGCACGACCTGGCGTTGGGCCCATTGGTGAAAGTGGGTGGCCTGCGAGCGGGCGTACAGCGGGTCGTAGTGCAGCTCGGTCAACTCGGCAAACAAGGGCGCGAGCTGCGCATGCCGCGCCCAGCCTTGCCAGCGCGCGATGGTGTCCTTGCCATGCAAGGGCGTCAGCACCTCCAGCCGCTCGGCCAGTGTGTCGCCATCGTCGCCGAGGTAGGCGTAGTCGCGCAGCAGATAGGCTTGCCTTGCCTGGCCGGATGCCGCGATCTCCAGGCAGGGGCTGGCGCGCATGCGTTCGATCAGGGCGGTGGGCAGCGAGATGCGGCCGATCTTGCGGCTCTCGGCTTCGACGAACACAGGCCGGCTCAGATCAAAGCCCTCCAGCACGGTGGCCAGTTGCGTCTCGAAGGCCTTTTGCGAGGGCTGGTCCACACCGGGCATGGCGCCCAGCAGCGAGCCTTTGTGGCAGGCCAGGCCTTCCAGGTCCAGCACCTGGGCACCTTGTTCGGCCAGGGCGTGCAACACGCGGGTCTTGGCGCTGCCGGTGGCGCCGCACACCACGCGCAAGGGCAGTTGCGGGCACAAGGCTTCGAGCGTGGCGATCACATGTTGGCGCCAGCGCTTGTAGCCGCCCGCCAACTGCTGCGCATCCCAGCCCACCAGGCGCCACCAGGCCACCATGGAGCCGCTGCGCAGCCCGCCCCGCCAACAGTAGATCAGGGGCTTCCAGTCGTGCGGCATGTGGGCGAAGCGGCCTTGCAGGTGACGGGCCAGGTTGGCCGCGACCATGGCACCGCCCACGCGGCGGGCTTCGAACGCGCCTTGTTGCTTGTAGATGGTGCCCACGATGCGGCGCTCGTCGTCATCCAGCACGGGGCAGTTGATGGCACCAGGGATGTGGTCCAGCGCGAACTCGGAGGGCGAGCGGGCATCGATGATGCAGTCAAACAAATGGCGATCGGCCACCTGGATCGGGCCGCGCGCACTCATCGGCGCGCCCCCGCTGGCACAATCGCCTTGAACTTCTGTTGCACCATGACTTCCATTGCCCTTACTCAGTTTTCGCACGGCGGCGGCTGCGGTTGCAAGATCGCGCCGGGCTTGCTGGCCGAGATTCTGTCACGTGCCCCGCAAGGCCTGGTCCCGCCCGAGCTGATGGTGGGCCTGGAGACCAGCGACGACGCGGCGGTGTACCGCCTCAATGACACGCAGGCCCTGGTCGCCACGACCGATTTCTTCACGCCCATCGTGGACGACCCGCGTGATTTCGGCCGCATCGCAGCCACCAACGCGCTGTCAGACATCTATGCCATGGGCGGCACGCCCATCATGGCGCTGGCCCTGGTGGGCATGCCCATCGCCAAGCTGCCGCCCGAGGTGATCGGCCAGATCCTGTCTGGTGGCGCCGAGGTGTGCCGCGATGCCGGCATCCCGATTGCGGGCGGCCATTCCATCGACCTGCTGGAGCCGATCTACGGCCTGGTGGCCCTCGGCCTGGTACACCCTGACCGTGTGCACCGCAATGCCGATGGCCAGGCGGGCGATGTGCTGGTGCTGGGCAAGCCGCTGGGTGTGGGCATCCTGTCTGCCGCGCTCAAGAAAGGGCGGCTGACCGAACAGGGGTATGCGCAGATGCTGCGCCACACCACCCAGCTCAACCGCGTCGGCATCGCGCTGGGCAAGCTGGACGGCGTGCACGCCATGACCGATGTGACGGGTTTCGGCCTGGCCGGACACCTGCTGGAGATTTGCCGGGGTTCGCGCCTGGATGCCCGGGTGGGCTTGGGCCAGTTGCCCCTGATCGAAGAGGCGGCCGCGTTCGCCCGCGAAGGCATCGTCACCGGGGCTTCGGCTCGCAACTGGTCGGCTTATGGGGCCGAGGTGGCCTGGCCCGCCGAAGCACCCGCCTGGATGCAGGCGCTGGCAACCGATCCGCAAACCAGCGGTGGCCTGCTGGTCAGCTGCCGGCTCGACGCGGTGGACGCGGTGCTGGCCGCGTTCGCGCAGGCGGGCTTCGCGCAAGCGGCGGTCATCGGGCAGTTGGTGGCGCCCGCATCGGGGGGCGCCCCTCGCCTGCGGTTTGAAGCGTGAGGCGGTGGGCCCCCGCCCGAGCCTGTTCCGGCTTGATCAAGGAGTGATGGCGTGATCGTTCGTCCCCGTCCCAATTGGTTGCGCATGCTGTTCGTGTGGCGCGGCTCGGTGCTCAACAAGATCCTGCCGCAACTGGGGCTCACGGCCCTGGTGTCGGTCATCGTGGTGATGTTCCATGGCGAGCTGCTGCACCACAAGATCACCTTGACCACCGTGCCGTTTTCGCTGGTGGGCGTGGCCCTGGCCATCTTCCTGGGCTTTCGCAACAGCGCCAGCTATGACCGCTACTGGGAGGCCCGCAAGCTGTGGGGCAAGTTGCTGATCGACAGCCGCAACGCGGCCCGGCAGCGCCTGTCGTTTGCAGGCGGTGACGCGCGCCCCTTTGTGCAGGGGCTGGCTGCCCTCGTGCACGCCGTGCGGCACCAGTTGCGCAACTCGGACAACCAGGCCGACATGCGGCGGCTCTTGCCCGAACCCTTGTTGGCGCAACTGGCAGGCCGCCGCTCGCCGCCCTTGCAGATCATGATCTGGCTGGCGGACCTGTTGCGAAAGCAGCGCGAGTCGGGCGAGCTGTCACCCATCCTGGCCGCCGAGCTGGACCGCTCCCTGGCTGGCCTGAACGATGCCTACGGCGGTTGCGAGCGCATTGCGTACACGCCGCTGCCTTTCACGTATTCGGTGATCCTGCACCGCACGGTCTACATCTATTGCCTGATGCTGCCCTTCGGCCTGCTGGATGCCATCGGCGTCATGACGCCGCTCATGGTGTGCTTCGTGGCCTACACCTTCTTCGCCATCGAAGCCTTGAGCGACGAGATCGAGGAGCCTTTCGGCACCATGCCCAATGACCTGGCGCTGGATGCCATGGCCATCAACATCGAAGCGGCCTTGCTGGAGATGCTGGGTGACCGCGAACTGCCCGCGGTGCCCAAGCCGGTGGGCCACGTGTTGAACTGACCGGCGGCTCAGGCGTCCAGCAGGCGCGTCAGTGCCTCCACCCCGACGGGTGGTTGCGGCGTCCAGGGCAGCACAAAGGTGCGTTGCGCCAGCCCGGAGGCGATGCGGGCCATCTGGCGGCGCTCGCCCTGCTGCCGGGCGCGCAGCGTGGCATCTTGGGTGCCGGTGGCCAGGATCGATTTGTTGACCACCCAGGCATAAGGCTCGATGTGCGCGCGCCGCAGGTCATCCTGCAAGGCTGCGGCCTGTGAAACCGGCGTGGTCTCGGGCAGCGTGACCAGCACGATGCGGGTGTAGGCCGGGTCTTGCAGCCGCATCAGCGGCGTGACGACGTGCGTGCTGCCATGGCCCTCGAAGGCGCGCACCATCTGGCGGTGGTAGGCCCCGGTGGCGTCCATCAGCAGCAGCGAGTGGCCGGTGGGCGCGGTGTCCAGTACCACGAAGGCGCTGCGGGCCGAGGTCACGGTCCTGGAAAACGCATGGAAGACGGCAACCTCTTCGGTGCAGGGCGACTGCAGATCCTCCAGCATCAGGGCCTTTTCCTGCTCGTCGAGCTGGCCGGCTTTGGCCGCCATGATCTTGTCGATGTAGCGCTGGGTCTCGACCTTGGGGTCGATGCGGTCGACGCTCAGGCCGGGCAGTTGCCCATCGAGGGTCATGGCCAGGTGGGCCGCCGGGTCGGTGGTGCTCAGGTGCACGGCCAGGCCTCGGCGCACCAGGCCAATGGCCAGCGCCGCCGCGATCGTCGTCTTGCCGACGCCACCTTTGCCCATCACCATGATCAGGCCCTTGCCCGCCGCAGCCAGCTCGTCCACCAGTTTGTCCAGCCGTTGCGCCGACAAGGGGGCATCTGCCTGTGGCGCGGGTATCAGGTCCGCGGGTGTGGGCTGTTCCGACAAGAGCGCGCGCAGGGCCGGCAGGCCGACGGTGTCGAACGGGCGCAGCGGCACGCGGTGTTGAGGCAAGGCCCGCAAAGCCTCGGGCATGTTGGACATGGCTTGCGCGCCCAGCGATTCAAGGGCGAGGGCCACATCGTCATGCGGCTTGCTCGCATGGAACACGCCGTTGATGGCCAGATGCTGGTTGCCCAGGCCCAATGTGCGCAACTCGGCGCTGGTGCGGGCCGCTTCAGCCAGCGCGCCTTGATCGGGCCGGGCCACCAGCACGATGGTGGTCTGGGTGGGATCGCTCAGCGCGGCCAGGGCCGCATTGAACCGGGCCTCCTGCATCTTCAAGCCGGAATGGGGCCCCAGGCAGGAGGCGCCGCGGTCATTGCCTTTGAGGAAGCCGCTCCAGGCCTTGGGCAGGCTCAGCAGGCGCAGGGTGTGGCCGGTGGGGGCCGTGTCGAACACGACGTGGTCGTAGTCACTCGCGCCGCCGGCCAGCAGGTTGGAGAACTCGTCGAACGAGGCGATCTCGGTGGTGCAGGCACCCGACAGCTGCTCGCGCACGGTGGCGCGCTCGGACTCGGTGCTGCTGCCCTCCATCTGCGCGATGACGCGCTGGCGATAGGTCTCGGCGGCCACGTCCGGGTCGATGTTCAGCATCGACAGGCCCGGCACACCAGGCACCGGCGTGGGTGTGTTGCGCAAGGGCACACCCAGCATCTCATCGAGGTTGGAGGCCGCGTCGGTGCTCACCAGCAGCACGCGCAGGCCCGCATCGGCCAGGGCAATGGCCGTGGCGGTCGACAGCGAGGTCTTGCCCACGCCGCCCTTGCCGGTGAAGAACAGGTGCCGCGTGGGGTGACGGAGCAGGCCTGACCATTGAGGCTGTGGCTTGAGCCCGCTTGGCACGGCTCTGCCCCCCTGTTCAATCGTCTCGATGGGGAGGTCGCACTGGCTGCTCCCCGGGCCCGGCACTTTGTTGTCCATGAAGATGGTTTGGGGTTTGAATGTTCGATGATAGGGGCGCCTGTGGGCCAGGCACGTCCTGATCAGCCAGATCAGCCCGATGAGCCTGAGCGGGCAGGGCCGAGCCACGTTCGAGCCATGCCTCGCCCCATGCGTGCAAAACGGCGTCGCGCCGGCTTAGCTCCGCTTGACAGGCCCATGCCGCAATGTCCTTGGCGTATCCCATGCACATGATCTTGCTCCATTGAGTGTGGTCTCATGAAAGAAGACGCAGACCATGTCAAAAAGATGCGCCCTTCGTCGTCAAAGCATTTCCAGTGCCAGTGCGATGCCTTGGCCGCCGCCGATGCACAAGGTCACCACGCCACGCTGGAGGCCGTCGCGCTTCATCGAATGCAGCAGTCGGGTGGTGAGCACCGCGCCGCTGGCGCCAATGGGATGGCCATGGGCAATGGCGCCCCCCTCGACGTTGACGATGTCCTCGGACAGGCCCAGTTCACGCAGGCAGGCCAGGGCGATGGCGGCAAAGGCTTCGTTGATCTCGATGCGCTGAACATCCGCAACCGGCCAGTTGGCACGGCTCAGGGCTTGGCGTACCGCAGGCACGGGCCCCAGGCCGAACATGCCGGGGTCCACCGCGCCCACGCCGTAACTCACCAGGCGTGCCATGGGCTTCAAGCCGTGGCTTTCGGCCCAGTTTCGCTCGGCCATGATCATGGCCGCGGCACCGGTGTTGAGGCCAGGTGCATTGCCCGCCGTGATGGTGCCTTCCTGGCGGAAAGCGGGCTTGAGCTTGGCCAGGGATTCGGCCGTGGTCTCGGGGCGGTTGTGTTCGTCGCGGGCAAACAGCGTGGGGCCCTTGCGACCAGGCACTTCAACGGTCACGATCTCGGCGTCGAACAGGCCATCGGCCTGCGCCTTTGAAAAACGCTGCTGAGAGCGCAAGGCCCAGCGGTCCTGGTCTTCCCGGCTGATGTTTTTCAGTGCCACCAGATCTTCGGTGTGCCAACCGGAATGTTTGCCGCTGAAGGCATCGTTCAGGCCGTCGTACAGCATGCTGTCGAACAGTGTGGCGTCACCCATGCGCGCGCCCCAACGGCCTTGCGGCAGCAGGTAGGGCGCACGGTCCATGTTTTCCATGCCTCCGGCCATGGCGACGTGGTTCATGCCTGACCAGATCTCCAGTGCGGCACTGGCAATGGCCTGGGCGCCGGACCCACAGACCCGGTTCACGGTCATCGCAGGTACCTCGACAGGCAGGCCGGCACCGATGCCCGCTTGCCGAGCCGGGTTCATCTTCACGCCTGCCTGGATCACATTGCCCATGATCAGTGATTCGATCTGGTCGGCGGGCAGGCCCGAGCGTTTGAGGCTTTCCCGGATGACGGCTGCGCCCAGGTCGGGGGCCGTCACATCCTTGAGCGCCCCGCCATAGGTACCAATGGCGGTACGGACGGGATGGCAGATCACAACTTCAGCTTGGCTCATGTTCTCTCCTTGAGTAGATCAAAACAAACGAATCAACGAAGATGCTGGCGCCGTTCAGGGCACCACCACAACGGGCGCGAACCCCCCGCCTGGCGTGCGGAAGTTCGTGGTCTGCCCGGTGTACATGCGGGCGGCCAGGAGCTGCACCTGCCCCGCGTAAGCATAGGCCCGAAGGTCGAACTTGAGGTCGGTCCTCACGCCGTCTACCTCGATCAGGCGCTCGCCGGGCGGCACCATGGCCTGCGCCACAAAGCCACCTGCGGTGATGTCCTGCCAGACGCGGCGGGTCAGCTTGTCGCCGCGGTAGACGGCCTTGCCGCCATAGCCCGATTCGGGCTTGAAGAACCACTGGCGGCGTTGTGCCCAGAGTTCGTCGGAGCGCTCGGCCGTGACCTGCACGGTGGGCGGCACCACCGCCGCCAGCACGGCACGGTCGGCCTCGCTCACGCCCCAGGAGGCCAGCAGCGCCGCGTCGCTGAGGGCGACCAGGTTGCGCTTCTCGGCGTGCAAGGCGTGCGCACGCGGGTGCGGGCTCATCACCACGGCGCCGGCTTCATAGGCACTTCTCAAGGCGCTGTGCCCTGGCTCGGCCAGGTAGAAATCGGTGAGCCGGTTGTAGACCATGCCGACGACGCTGCCATCAACCTGCAACTGACCGTCTCGCCATGCCAGGGCTTCGGGTGCCACGATGCGGGCATCCAGTCCGCGATGTGTCAGCATCTGGCGGCATAGCTCGAACTCGGGCGCCAGGTACTGAGCGGCGGGGTCGTCGTCCACGATGATCATCAGGCCCATGGGCGCGTCGCCCCGTTGGCTGCGCCATTCGCTGGCGAACATGTCAAAGAACGCCTGTTCCAGGCCAGACAGCGCGGGGTCAGGCTGGAAAGCCCAGTTCATGGCCTCGCAGCACGATTGCTGGGCGCGGGCCAGCGCCGCGTTGAGCATGGCGCCACCGGCATTGGTATTGACTTCAATGAGCCTGGGCCCTTGCGCACCGAGGTGGAAGTCATAACCCATGAACATGCCTTGGGGGCCAAAGGCATGCCGGGCAATGGCCGGTGCACGCGCCAGCGCCTGGGCCTGGTAGGCCGGTTGCGCCATGACACGCTCCAGCGCTTGCACCGCCTGCCGCATCTGCGCCACGACAGGCTGGGCCAGAAAGACCACCGTGGATGAGAACAGGTGCGGGCGCGTGCGCGCGATGTCTTGCGTCATGCCCGCCAGGCTGGCGTCCTTCTCCAGTTGCCGCTGCAACTTCTCGGGGTTGAGCGTGCGGCAGTAGCACCCCAGGTTGAGCGCTTCAGCGGTGGTCAGTGCCGCCGTGTTCATGGGCTCGCGATCTGCATTCATGCCAACCACTGCTGGATCTTGTCACGGCTGGGCACGCCGCCAGCGTGCACCACCTTGCCATCGATGACCACCCCCGGGGTGGACATGACGCCATAGCCGATGATGGCCTGCATGTCCTGCACCTTGTCCATCTTGATCTCCACGCCCTTTTCCTGGGCGATTTGTTCGATCAACGTGATGGTGGTCTTGCAGTTCGCACAGCCGGAGCCCAGAACCTTGATGTCTTTCATTGTGTTGTCCTTGAGGAGGAGGGTTCACAGAACCAGGTTGAATGCATAGCCCACCAGCAAGATGCCACAGGCGACGATGCCAGCGAAAGTGGCGATCAGGCGAGGCTTGAGGGCCTTGCGCAAGATGATCATTTCAGGTGCGGACAGGGCAATCACGCTCATCATGAAGGCCAGCACGGTGCCCAGGGCAGCCCCCTTGCCGATCAGCGCCTCGACGATGGGGATGACACCCGCCGCATTCGTGTACATGGGCACGCCCAGAAAGACCGCCACCGGTACCGACCACCAGGCCTCGCGCCCCATGATGGCGGCCATGAAGTCTTCAGGCACATAACCGTGGATGCCCGCGCCCAGCGCGATGCCCACGATCACATAAGGCCAGACCTTGCCCACAATCTCGCGCACATGCCGCCAGCGGTTCTTCATGTAGCTGGTGAAACTGGCCTGATGGCCGTCCAGATCGACCGTCCCGACCTTATACCCCAGGCGCAGCAACCCGATGGCCAGAT
>JACPOH010000177.1 GCA_016185075.1 Aquabacterium sp.
ATCTGTTGGGCCGCATGGGCCGCGGCCTTGCCGTTGAGGTCCGAGCCTGTGGATGCCGCCGTGGCCGAGGTGTTGGCCACCTTGCTGGTATCGGTGGCCGTGACGCGAACCCGTTCGGGCTTGACGCCCAGGGTATGCGCCACCATCTGCGCCACCTTGGTGTTGAGCCCCTGGCCCATCTCGGTGCCGCCATGGTTGACCAGGATGCTGCCGTCGCTGTAGATGTGGACCAACGCGCCCGCCTGGTTGAGGTGCACCACGTTGAAAGAGATGCCGAACTTGACGGGCGTCAGCGCCAGGCCCTTTTTCAGAACAGGGCTGTGCGCGTTGAAGGTGGCGAGCGTTTCGCGGCGCGCGCGGTAATCACTGCTGACGACCAGTTCGTTCATCAACTCGCGCAGCACATTGTCTTCAACCCTCTGGCCGTAGGGCGTGGTGTTGCGGTCAACCGTGCCATACAGATTGGCCAGGCGAACGTCCAGCGGGTCCTTGCCCAGCTTGCGGGCGATCGAATCCAGGATGACCTCGATGGCCAGGGCGCCTTGCGGCCCGCCAAAGCCTCGAAAGGCCGTGTTGCTCTGGGTGTTGGTGCGTGCGCAATAGCCGTGCAGGTCGACGGCCGGCAGGTAGTAGCCATTGTCGAAATGGCACAGGGCCCGCGTCATCACCGGCGCCGAGAGGTCGGCCGAGAAGCCTGCGCGCGACACCATGTCGACCCTGGCGCCCAGCACGCGGCCATCTGCGTCGTAGCCCACGTCGTAGTCATGCACGAAGCAGTGCCGGCGCCCGGTGATCATGAAGTCATCGTCCCGATCCGGGCGCAGCTTCACGGGCTTCCTGAGCTTCCAGGCGGCAATGGCTGCAATACAGGCGAACACCGCCGATTGCGACTCCTTGCCACCAAAACCGCCACCCATGCGGCGGCACTCCACCAGCACATCATGAGCCTGCAAATTCAAGGCGTGTGCCACGGCATGCTGCATTTCGCTGGGGTGTTGTGTCGAGCAGTGCAGCAGCAGGCCTTTGCCCTCTTTGGGGATGGCGTAGGTGATCTGGCCTTCCAGGTAGAACTGCTCTTGCCCACCGAGGTGGAAGCGGCCCTGCAGGCGGGCTGGTGCAGTGGCCAGGGCCTGGGCCGTGTCCCCTCGGGACAAGTGCATGGGCGGCACCACATATTGCCCCGCGGCATGTGCCGCTTCAGGCGTGAGCAAGGGTGGCAAGGGCTCGATCTTCAGAAAGTCAGCTGCGCGGGCTGCCACCCGGCGGGCGGTATCCCGGTGGCGCGACAAAACGGCGAAGACGGGCTGGCCGAGGTAGCGCACGTCGCCATCGGCGAGGATGGGGTCGTCATGGACCAAGGCGCCACAGTCATTGAGGCCGGGGATATCTTGCGCGGTCAGGATGGCCACCACGCCGGGCTGCGCGCGCAGCCCCTCCAGGTCGATCGACAGCAGCTTGCCGTGGGCAATGGGTGACAGACCCAGGGCGGCATGCAGCGTGCCTGCAAGCTCGGGGAGGTCGTCGATGTACGCGGCTTCGCCTGCGACATGCAGGTGAGCCGATTCATGCGGGAGCGCGCGTCCGGCTGCCGTGCCGGGGTGGATGGCTTCAACGGGCTTGTTCATGGGGGCGGCTCCGTCAGGCTGCGTCGCAAGGCCAAACCTGCACGTCGCTGGCGCGCAAGGGCTGGGTCGGACGTGTCTCAAGCCAGAACCTTTCCAGCAGATTGGCGGCGACCTTGAGACGGTAGTCTCGCGTGGCGCGCAAGTCGGTCATGGGTTGGAAGTCCTGCGCCAGAGCGGCCTGTGCCTGGCGCAGAGTGGCCTCGGTCCAGTCCTGGCCGACCAGTGCCGCTTCAGCTTGCGTGGCGCGGCGCGCGGTGGCGGCCATGCCCCCCCAGGCCAGACGTGCCGTGGTGATGCGCTCGCCGTCCAGTTCGATGTAGAGCCCTGCGCACACGGCCGAAATGTCGCTGTCTCGCCGCTTGGAGATCTTGTAGGCGCGCAGCAGGCCTGCGGCCGAAGGTGCCACCACGGGTATCCGAACGGACTCGATGAACTCGCCGGCTTGCAGGGCATTCTTCATGTAGTCCAGGTAGAACGAGGACAAGGGGATGTGACGCGTCTGGGGGCCCTTGCGCAAGACCAGACTCGCATCGAGCGCCAGCAGGATGGGGGCGCTGTCCCCGATGGGTGACCCGTTGGCCAGATTGCCCACCAGCGTGCCGGCATGGCGCACGGGTGGTGAGGCAAACCTCAGCCAGATTTCGCGCAACACGGGCATGCGGTCCGCCAGGGCCTGCCAGGCCTCTTCCAGCGTCACGGCTGCGCCCACGTTCAACTGGACGGCTTGCGCACCTTGCACCGGCTGCTCGGTGATGTGCCGGAGCTCGCGCACATTGCCCAGGTAGATGATGTCGCCCAGCGCCTTGAACTGTTTGGTGACCCACAGGCCTACATCGGTGCTGCCAGCCAACAGGCGTGCCTCGGGCATGCTCTGGCGCAGGGTGGCCAGCTCGGCCAGGCTGCGTGGGGCAAAGAACCGGCTGCGCTCATGGCTGTCCGTGTGCGCCGGCCCTTCGTACACCAGCCCGTTGGCCAGGTCGTGGTTCAATTCGTGTGTCAGGGTGCCAAGTTGCACCAGCAAGGGCTCTGGGGAAAAGCTTTCCCGCGGGGCCGCGTACATTTTCTCGCCTGCATCCAGAATGGGTCGGTAGCCGGTGCAGCGGCACAGGTTGCCAGACAAGGCATCGGCCAGGTCATGGCGGGCCAGCGGCTGTTCATGTGTCTGGTAGATGTCCCACAAGGACATCACGAAACCCGGTGTGCAGAAACCGCATTGCGAGCCGTGGCAGTCCACCATGGCCTGCTGGCAGGGGTGCAGCTTGTCGCTGTCGCCAGGCTTCAGATCCTCGACGGTGATCAGGGCTTTGCCGTCCAGCGTAGGCAGGAACTGTATACAGGCATTGACCGTTTTCTGGCGCCAGGCTCCGGTATCGGGGTCGGCTTCGCCCACGACAACGGTGCAGGCCCCACAGTCGCCCTCGGCGCAGCCCTCCTTGGTGCCCGTGCAGTGGGCCTGCTCACGCAACCACTGCAGCACCGTGGTCGTCGGGGCCAGGCCTTCGACCTCCTGTATCTGCCCCTGGTGCACGAAGCGGATCGGGCGGGGGGCGGCGGTGCTCATGCGCAAGGCTCCTTCAACAAGTGTTCGCATCAGGGAATGTGTCCGCAAAGCTTGTGCCAGCGTTACCACTCACCACGAAGAGGGTATCGCCAGTGTAGAGTCTGGCCATACCATTTTGCTGATAAGCATTATCAGAGTTGGTGTATGAGCAAGACGGCGCTTTTCGAGAAGATCGACCTCTCCCTGATACGTGTCTTGCACACCGTGATCACCGAATGCAGTGTCTCGCGGGCGGCCATCCGCCTGCAATCCAGCCAGCCCGCCGTCAGCTCTCAACTCAAGCGCCTGCGCGAGTTGACGGGCGACCCTTTGCTCGTTCGATGCGGGCAGAGCATGGCGCCCACGGACGTCGCGCTCAGCCTGTTGGAGCCAGCTGCCGCCATCCTGCAACACGCGCAGAGCATGTTCGGCCACACCAGTTCGGTGCGCGAGTTCGACCCGACCACCACCAACCTGACCTTCCGGCTCGCGGCAACCGATTACCTTGACCCCTTCTTCTTGCCCGAGCTGACCCTGCGCTTGAGAAGGCTGGCGCCCCATGTGCGGGTCGAGGTCGTGCAGCTGTCGGCCGACCTGGACTACCGGCGCAGCCTGGCTCGGGGCGAGGTAGACCTGGTCATCGGCAACTGGCTGGAGCCGTCTGATGAGTTGCACCTGGGCCGCCTGCTCAGTGACGAAGTGGTGTGCATGGTCTCTGAAGATCACCCCGCAGCCAGGCTGCCTAAAGAAGGCAAGCGTGCCTGGTCGGTGGACCAGTACCTGGCGTGCGAACATGTCGCGCCGCCTGCCTTGCACCCTGGTGCGTTGGGCATCATCGATGAACACCTGGCCGCACAAGGGCTACGTCGCAACATCGTTGTACGCAACCCGCACTTTGCGCAGTTGCCCTATATGGTGGCCGGCTCTCTGCTGGTGCTGACCACCGGTCGCCGCTTCTGCGAGCGTTATGCGCAACAGTTGAACGTCAAGATTGTGCGTTGTCCGGTCGCGTTCCCGCCGATGAACTACTATCAGCTCTGGCATGACCTGACGCACCACTCCGCTGCCAGCCGCTGGTTGCGCGAGCAGGTGCGTGATGTCGTGCGCGGTCTGCAACTCGTTCGCCCGCCCACGCGTGCACAGGCCTTGCCAGTGCGCAGCGCCAGTTGACAGCTACACCAGACAGCTACACCCCATGCCTCCTGCCGGACCTGATCTGATGCCAACCGCGCCTGTCGAGCGCCTGGTCCTGTGGGGCGACGTGCTCGACTTCACGCAGGACCCGGGGTTTGCGCCGCCCAAGGAGGTACAGGGCGTTCGCTGGCGTCCCGATCATGCTGTGCTCATCGAGGCCGGGCGCGTGGTGGCCGTGCAGCCCCGAAGCCAGCAGCTTTCTGCGGATTGGCGCGCCGTTCCGGTTCAAGACCACCGTGGCCGCCTCATCCTGCCGGGCTTCATCGACACACACGTGCACTGCCCACAGCTCGATGTGATCGCCAGCTTCGGTACGGCCTTGCTGGATTGGCTCAACACCTACACCTTCCCGGCGGAGCGACGCTATGCCGATCCCGAGGTGTCGAAAGACGGTGCGAGGCGCTTCCTCAAGGCCCTGTGGGCCCATGGCACGACGACAGCCGTGGTCTTTCCCACCGTGCACAAGGTGAGCGCCGAGGCCTTGTTTGAAGAGGCCGATGTCCATGGGATGCGCCTGGTTACCGGCAAGGTGCTGATGAACCGGCATGCCCCCGAGGGTCTGAGAGACGACGTGGCGCAGGCCGAGCGCGACTGTGTGGACCTGATCGACCGCTGGCACGGCAAGGGCCGGCAGGCGTTTGCCGTGACGGTTCGCTTCGCGCCCACCAGCACCCCTGAGCAGTTGATGATGGCCGGGCAGCTGTGCCAGACCTATGCCGGCACGTATATGCAGACCCACGTGGCTGAAAACCAGGACGAGGTGCGCTGGGTGGCCTCGCTCTTCCCGGATGCCCGCAGCTACCTGGACGTCTACGACCGCGATGGCCTGATCGGCCCACGTGCCGTGCTGGCCCATGGCATCTGGCTGGATGCAAACGACCGCGCCGTGCTGCGCGAACGTGGTGCACAGATCGCTCACAGCCCGTCGTCCAATCTGTTTCTGGGCAGCGGCCTGTTCGACTGGGCGCAGGCACAGCGCGAGGGTGTCAATGTGAGTCTGGCCAGCGACGTGGGTGGCGGCACCAGCCTGTCCATGCTGCGCAACATGGCGGACGCCTACAAGATCCAGGCGCTGCAGGGTACCCGGCTGACGGCCTGGAAGGCGCTGTACACGGCGACGCTGGGCGCAGCCCGCCACCTTGGCCTGGCCGACGAGATAGGCCGCGTCGAGCCAGGCTGCATGGCTGATCTGGCCATCTGGGACTGGGCTGTGGGCGAGGTGGCTGCACACCGCGACCAGTTGGCGCAAGCCCGGGGCGACCTGCACGAGCGCCTGTTCGTCTGGATGACGCTGGGCGACGAACGCAATCTGGCAGGCACACTGATTGCTGGTCAAACTGTATACAAAAATCGAGCAGCAGCATGAGCCTTCGTCTTGAATTGCGCGGCATCACCAAGCAGTACCCGGGCGTACGCGCCAATGACGGGGTGAACCTGAAGGTGCAACCGGGGCAGATCCACGCGGTACTGGGCGAAAACGGGGCGGGCAAGTCCACGCTCATGAAGATCATCTTCGGCTCGGTCAAACCCGACGCGGGCGAGGTGTTCTTCAACGGCCAGCCCGTGCACGTGAAGTCGCCCCAGGAGGCCCGCTCCTTGGGCATCAGCATGGTGTTCCAGCACTTTTCTCTGTTCGACACCCTCACGGCGGCCGAGAACGTGTGGCTCGGGCTGGACAAGTCGATCAGCCTGGCCGAGGTCACCCAACGTATCCGCCAGGTGTCCGGTGAGTACGGCCTGGAGGTCGACCCCGATCGGCATGTGCATTCGCTGACCGTGGGCGAGCGCCAGCGCATCGAGATCGTGCGCGCGTTGCTGACCAACCCGCAGTTGCTGATCCTGGATGAACCCACGTCGGTGCTGATCCCGCAGGCAGTCGAGAAGCTGTTTGCCACCTTGCGCCAGTTGGCCGATCGTGGCTGCGCCATCCTGTACATCAGCCACAAGCTCGACGAGATCCGGGCGCTGTGCCACCACTGCACGGTGATGCGCGGTGGCAAGGTGACCGGTGAGGTGGATCCGCGCCAGGNNNACTCAGCCGACAAGCGCCCGTGCTGGGGGTGGTGGCCCTGGCCGTCAAAGGGCTGAGTGTGGCCAGCGATGACCCGTTTGGTGTCAGCCTCAAGGATGTGAACTTTGCTTTGTGTGCAGGTGAGATCCTGGGCATTGCCGGGGTGTCGGGCAACGGGCAGCAGGCCCTGATGGCGGTGCTCAGCGGCGAAGACCCCCGGGGCGCGCCGGGCAGCATCACCTTGTTCGGCCATGACATCAGCCGCGCCTCGCCCCGGCAGCGGCGTCACTTCGGGCTCAACAGCGTGCCCGAAGAGCGTCTCGGTCGCGGTGCGGTGCCAACCATGTCGCTGGCGCAGAACACCTTGCTCACCCGCACGGATGCCATCGGCCCAGGTGGCTGGCTGCGCATGGCGGGCGTGTGGGGCATGACCAGCGAGCTGATCGAGCGCTTCAAGGTCAAGGCCGCTGGTCCGCACGCGCCGGCCAGGAGCCTGTCAGGGGGCAACCTGCAAAAGTTCATCATGGGCCGCGAGATCGACGCGGAGCCGCGTGTGTTGCTGGTGTCTCAGCCAACCTGGGGTGTGGATGTGGGCGCGGCGGCACAGATCCGTGGTGAGTTGATCAAGCTGCGCGATGCCGGGTGCGCCATCCTGGTCGTGAGTGAGGAGTTGGACGAGTTGTTCGAGATATGCGACCGCATGATGGTCATGGCGCAAGGGCGCTTGTCGCCCAGTCTGGCCACGGCCGATGCCACCGTCGAGCAGTTGGGCGAGTGGATGAGTGGCCTGTGGGGGCATCATGACGCGCCACACACAGGCACACAGCACAGGGGCGGCCATGTTGAGGCTTGAACCGCGCGCCACACCGTCCACGGCCTTGATGCTGGCTTCGCCGCTGGTGGCCCTGGCCATCACCGTCTTCATCGGAGTCCTGCTTTTTGTGGCCTTGGGCAAGGACCCGCTGGCTGGTTTGCAGATGTTCTTTGTCGAGCCGCTCAAGAGTGGCTATGCCTTGTCCGAGCTGAGCGTCAAGGCCACCCCGCTGATCCTGATCGGACTGGGTCTGGCCGTGTGCTTCAAGGCCAACATCTGGAACATCGGGGCCGAGGGGCAGTTCGTCATGGGCGCCGTGTTTGCCGGTGGGGTGGCCATGCATGCGACCGCGGCCAGCGCCAGCTGGTACTGGGTGCTGGTTCTGCTGGCCGGGGCCTTGGGCGGCATGTTGTGGGCGGCCATCGTCGCCTTGCTGCGTGACCGCTTCAATGCCAGCGAGATCCTGGTCAGCCTGATGCTGGTGTATGTGGCCGAGATGGTGTTGAGCTACCTGGTCTACGGCCCCTGGAAGGACCCGGCCGGCTACAACTTCCCTCAGACCATCACCTTTCTGGATGTGACCCGTGTACCCAAGCCCGTCAGCGGTTTGCGCATGAACGTGGGGGTGGGCATCGCGGCCGTCGCGGTGGCGGTGTTGACCGTGTTCATGGCGCGCACGTATGCGGGCTTTCAGCTGCAAGTTGGCGGGCTTGCACCGGCAGCGGCGCGCTACGCCGGTTTCTCCTCTCGCCGGGCCTTGTGGACAGCCTTGCTGCTCTCCGGCGCCATGGCCGGTCTGGCTGGGGGGCTGGACGCTGCCGGGCCGCAGGGGCAGCTCACGCCGTACATTCCCATGGGCTATGGCTTTGGCGCCATCATCGTGGCCTTCGTGGGGCGCCTGCACCCGGTTGGCATCGTGTTCTCGGCGGTGTTGATGAGCATGTTCTACATCGGCGGCGAGCTGGCCCAGTCTCGCCTGGGGCTGCCCAAGGCGCTGACGGGCGTTTTCCAGGGCTTGCTGCTGTTCGCCTTGCTGGCCTGTGACACCTTCATCCATCAACGTCTGCGCTGGGTGGCTGCGAAATGACCGGATTGACCGCTGACTCCCTGGCGCTGCTTCTGGCCGCCACACTCAACGCCGGCACGGTGGTGGCCCTGGCCGCGCTGGGCCTGCTGATCAACGAACGCGCTGGCGTGCTCAACCTGGGTGCCGAGGGCATGATGCTGGTCGCGGCCATTGCGGGCTATGCCACCGGTGTGCAGACTGGCAGCGACACCCTGGCCTTTGCTGCCGGTGCGCTGGCCGGCATGGCCATGGCTGGCGCATTCGGTGTGCTGGTGATCTGGCTCAACACCAACCAGTACGCCAGTGGCCTGGCGCTCAGCCTGTTCGGCGCCGGTCTGAGCGCATTTGCCGGCATCCAGTACACCCAGCAGCGCCTGCCCGAGCGCGCGCACTTCGACATCCCTTTCCTGGCTGATCTGCCCTTCGTGGGGCCAGCCTTGTTCCGTCACCACCCCTTCGTCTACCTGGCCGTGGCGCTCACCATCGGTTTGAGCTGGTTCCTGTTGAAGTCGCGCTCGGGTCTGGTGTTGCGCGCGGTGGGGGAGTCGCCCGAGTCCGCGCATGCGCTGGGCTACCCGGTGCGCCGCATCCGCTTGCTGGCGGTCATGGCTGGTGGCGCCTTGTGTGGCCTGGCAGGGGCCTACATCTCGCTGGTGTACACGCCGATGTGGGTCGAGGGCATGGTGGCGGGCAAGGGCTGGATCGCCCTGGCGCTCACGACCTTTGCCACCTGGCGGCCCGCGCGTGTGCTGCTGGGGGCCTACCTGTTTGGCGGCGTCACCATGTTGCAGTTTCATCTGCAAGGGCAGGGGGTGCAGATCCCCAGCCAGTGGTTGACGATGCTGCCTTATCTGTCGACCATTGTGGTCCTCGTCCTGATCTCGCGTAATCCGACGTGGATTCGCATCAACATGCCTGCTTCCTTGGGCAAGCCCTTCCATCCGGGCGCCTGAGTTGGCATGATCGCGGCATGATCATTGCTGCGGTCCATCCTTGTTTTCAACCCTGGAGATGACATGACTTCACCGATGTCCAAGCGTTCTTTGTTGAAGTTGGCCGGCCTGGCCACGCTGGCCGCTTCGGCAGGCCTGGTTGGCTGCGGCAAGAAAGAGGCCGCTGCGCCGGAGGCCGCGTCCGGCGCCTCCGCGGCTGCATCCGCTGCCACCGCCGCACCGGCTGGCCCCCTGAAGATCGCCTTTGCCTACGTCGGCCCCGTGGGAGACGCGGGCTGGACGTATGCCCACAACGCAGGCCGCCTGGCGGTCGAGAAGGAGTTCGGTGACAAGGTCAAGACCAGCTTCGTCGAGAAGGTGCCAGAGGGCCCGGAGGCCGAACGCGTGATCCGTGACCTGGTCGGGCAGGGCAACACGCTGATTTTCGGGACCACCTTCGGCTACATGGAGCCCATGCTCAAGGTCGCGGCTGACAACCCGAACGTGAAGTTCGAGCACGCTACTGGCTACAAGACCGCGCCCAACATGCGCACCTACGATTCGCGCACGTATGAAGGCGCCTACATGGCCGGCGTGATCGCGGGCGGCATGAGCAAATCCGGCGTGCTGGGCGTCGTGGGCTCGATCCCCATCCCTGAGGTGATCCGCAACATCAATTCGTTCACGATGGGCGCGCAGAGCGTCAACCCCAAGATCAAGACCAAGGTCGTGTGGGTGAACGCCTGGTTCGATCCTCCAAAGGAAACCGAAGGCGCGCAGAGCCTGCTCAACCAGGGCGCCGACGTGCTGTTCCAGAACACCGATTCGCCCGCCGTGTTGCAGACAGCCGAGAAGGCTGGCAAGTACGCCTTTGGCTGGGATTCGGACATGACCCAGTTCGGCCCCAAGGCCCACCTGGCATCCAGCGTGATCAACTGGGGCCCGTACTACATCAAGGCCACCAAGGACGCGCTGGAAGGCACGTGGCAGACCGGTGGCGTCTGGTGGGGCGTGAAAGAGGGCGCGATCGACATCGTCTCCATCTCTGACAAGGTGCCTGCTGATCTCAAGGCCAAGGTGGACAAGATCAAGGCCGGCCTGAAGGATGGCAGCTTTGTCATCTGGAAGGGCCCCATCGTCGGACAGGACGGCAAGGAAGTGTTGGCCAAGGACGCCGTGGCGGACGACAAGTTCCTCGGTGGCATCAACTTCTATGTCAAGGGCGTGGATGGCGCCGTGCCGTCCAGCAAGTAAGCGCACCAGATGACCCCAACCCCGACCACAAGCCGTTTGGCCATCTCCAAGGACAAGCTGCCTGCCCTCGTGCAGGCCATGCCCAAGGCCGAGTTGCACATGCACATCGAGGGCTCGCTTGAGCCTGAATTGATCTTTGCGCTGGCGCAGCGCAATGGCGTGGCCTTGAGCTACCCCAGTGTCGAGGCCTTGCGTGCGGCGTACGCGTTCACCGATCTCCAGAGCTTTCTGGACATCTACTACGCGGGCGCCTCGGTGCTGCTCAAGGAGCAGGACTTCCACGACATGGCCTGGGCCTACCTGCTCAAGGCCAAGGCCGACAACGTCGTCCACACGGAGATGTTCTTCGACCCGCAGACGCACACCGATCGCGGCGTGCCCTTCGAGGTCGTGATCAAGGGCCTGAAAAGCGCCTGCGACAAGGCCAAAGCGGAGTTGGGTGTCAGTGCATCGTTGATCATGTGCTTCCTGCGGCATTTGTCTGAAGAAGCCGCTTTCAAGACCCTGGAAGAGGCCTTGCCCTTCCGGCAGCACTTCATCGGTGTGGGGCTGGACTCCAGCGAGCGCGGCCACCCGCCTGAAAAATTCGCCCGTGTCTTTGCCAGGTGCAAGGAACTGGGCCTGCATCTCGTGGCGCACGCTGGTGAGGAAGGGCCACCGGCCTACATCGTCAGCGCGCTGGACGTGCTGCATGTGGAGCGCATCGACCACGGTGTGCGCTGCGTGGAAGACCCTGCGCTGGTGCAACGCCTGGCCCGGCAGGGCACGGCCTTGACGGTGTGCCCGCTGTCCAACGTCAAGCTGTGCGTGTTCAAGAAGATGGCCGACCACAACCTCAAGACCTTGCTGCAGCACGGCTTGAAGGCCACGGTCAATTCGGACGACCCGGCGTACTTCGGTGGCTACATGAACCAGAACTTCCTGGCCACGTTTGCGGACCTGGATCTGGATGCGGACGACGCCTACACCCTGGCGCGCAACAGCTTCGAGGCCAGTTTCGTGGATGCGCAGACCAAGGCTGGCTGGATCGCCCAGCTGGACGCCACCTTCGCGCGATTTGCCTGAGTGGCGTCAGGCCTGCGCCAACGCGTCGGCCAGCAGCGCCGCACCCGGGCCGAAGCCATAGGCGTCCATCGCCAGATGCCCGTGCGTGACGCTGGCGTGCAGGCGTTGGCCGAGCGCGGGCATGGCGTCGCCTTGGGTGGATGCTCCGGCGGCAAAGTAGAACGGCAGCCAGTGCTCGTCCGTCGGGTGCATCTCGGCGGCGAAAGGCGCTTGGGCGCGGTAGTCCAGCAGAGCGGGCCAGTCAGCGGCATCGGTACGGGACTGCACCCAGGATCGAAACGCCGCGCAGTCGCCTTCTTCCGGGGCATCGACCGGCGTGGGGTGCCTGAAAAAGCGGTGCAGGTTGTGTGTCAGGCTGCCTGAGCCGATCACCAGTACGCCTTGTGTTGTCAGGCTGTGCAACAGTCGGCCCATGGCCAGCAACTCGGCAGGGTGGCTTTGCGGTGTCAGCGACAGCGGCACCACGGGCACATCAACCTGCGGGTACAGGTGCATGAGTGTCGTCCAGATGCCGTGGTCCAGCCCGCCCTGTGGCGTGAACTGCGCGAGCAGCCCCGCGTCCGCCAGCAGGTGGGTGACCTGATGCGCCAGTTCAGGCTCACCAGGCGCGTCGTAGTAGACCTCGTACAAAGCGTCAGGGAAGCCACCAAAGTCGTGGATGGTGTCGTGCTGCGCCGCACCCAGCACGAAGGGCGTGCGCGTCGCGGTGTGCGGCGACATGATCACGATGGCGCGTGGCCGGCCCCAGATCCGGTCGATGGCCGGGCCCAGGCGCTGCATGAACAAGCCGGCCTCGCCGGGCTCGATCGCGATCATGGGCGAGCCATGCGACAGAAACAAGGTGGGAAGCGGGGCTTGTGTACGCATGTGCCCAGTTTAGCGACGCACGGGCAGGAACTGCACTGACGCCAGCACCGCCAGGACGATGGCCAAGGGCACGGTAGACACATAACCCACGTGCTTGAAGCCGAGTGCCCCGATCACGCCGCCCACGAAGAAGGACAACACCAGGCCCAGGTGCACGAACAGGCGGTCTCTGTTGGCGCGCACGACAGGCTGGGCCTCGGTACCGGGGCTGCTGTTCCAGTACAGCATCTTGCCCAGCTCGATACCGATGTCTGTCACCAGGCCGGTCACGTGCGTGGTGCGGATCTCGGCGTTCGACACCTTGGTGATCATCGCGTTCTGCAGGCCCATCACGTAGCACAGCAAGGCCACCGTGATACCCATGGACGAGCCGATGTAATGGTGCATGGCGCCGAGCACGCCGAACGCCAGCAGCAAGGTCGCTTCGATCAACAAGGGCAGGGCGTATTCATGGCGCGAGGCTCGCCGCCGCGCCCAATTGATCAGGATGGCCGAGGTGGCCGCGCCCAGCAGGAAGGCCAGCAGGGAGGTGAACCAGTCCAGCACGAGGTCGAGCCGGCCCAGGGCCAGGTCATCGGCCATGCTCGACACCACCCCGGTCATGTGCGAGGTGTACTCCTTGACCGCCAGAAAGCCGCCCGCGTTGGTAGCCCCCGCCACAAACGCCAGCGAGATGCCCAGATGCAGATTGGTCCGGCGGGTGCGCTCGGGGGCGGTCAGCGTCCTGAGGTAATCAACGGGCATGTTGGTGGGCCAAGCGAACTTCCGTATAAGCTGCCATCATCGCGCAAGCTTTGTGCCAATACAGTCTACCCGCATGACACCGTCGCCTCGTAGCACGACCGTACCCGCCTGGCGCTGGGCCCTGCTTCAAACCCGGCGCGACCTGCGCGCCAGCAGCATGCGTTTTTTGCTGCTGGCGGTGGTACTTGCGGTGGCTGCTTTGACGGCGGTCGGTTTTTTCGCCGACCGCATCGAGCGCGGCCTGACCCGAGACGCAGCTCAATTGCTGGCTGCCGACGCGGTGGTGGTGGCCGACCAGCCCATCCCTGATTCGCTCCATACCGAGGCGGCGGCCAAGGGGCTGCGCGTGGCAGAAACCGCCGTGTTCGCCAGCATGGCGCGCGCCACGGACGAACGTGGTGGCGAGGCGCGCCTGGTGGCGCTCAAGGCCGTCTCACCCCATTACCCGCTGCGTGGGCACATGACGCTGGGCCGCATGGGGGCCGACGGCGTGGTCCACCCGACGGGCAAGGCGCCGGCTGGCGGACCGCCTCAGGGACAAGCCTGGGTCGAGCCAGGCTTGCTGCTGGCGCTGAACCTCCAGGTTGGTGATGAGCTCTGGCTGGGGGAGGCGAAGTTCCACATAGCCGCTGTGATCGTCAGCGAGCCGGAGCGTGGGGGCGGCTTTGTCGCCTTCTCGCCGCGCGTGATGATCCGCGCTGCCGATCTGCCGCGCACGCAGCTGGTCCAGCCCGCCAGCCGCGTTACCTACCGCCTGCAGGTGGCCGGCCCGGCTCGTCAAGGCGATGCTGGTGCCACCCCCGACACCATCCGCCCGGGGCCACTGCCTGGCGATGGCAGCCAGCAGGTGCAGCAGTTGGTCGAGTCCGCCCGCAAGCTGGCGCTGTCCCAGCGTGGGTTGAAGGTGGAGACGCTGGACACCGGCCGGCCGGAGATGCGCGCCACGCTGGACCGCGCCGGCTTGTTCCTGCGCCTCGTGGCCTTGCTTGCGGCCTTGTTGTCGGCCGTGGCGGTGGCCATGGTGTCACGCGATTTCGCCCAGCGGCGCCTGGACGACTGCGCCTTGCTGCGGGTGCTGGGTGTGCCGCAGCCGGTGATGGCCCGGGCTTACGGCTTCCAGTTTGCCCTGGTGGGGCTGTTGGCCAGCACACTGGGTTTGCTGTTGGGTTGGTTGTTCCACCTGGTGTTCGTGGCCTTGTTGTCTGACCTGGTGGGCGTGTCCTTGCCCGCGGCAGGCTGGCAACCCGTGGCGCTGGGCTTGTCGGTGGGGGTGCTGCTGACGTTGGGCTTTGGGCTGCCGCCGGTGTTGCAGTTGACGCAAGTGCCGCCTTTGCGCGTCCTGCGCCGTGAACTGGGGCAGTTGCGGCCCATGTCCGGCGCGGTGGCTGCGCTGGGAGGCGGGGCCATGCTGGCGCTGCTGATGCTGGTGGCACGGGACGCGAAGATGGGCGGGATTGCACTGGGCGGCTTCGTGGGTGCTGTCCTGGTTTTCGCCCTGCTGGGCGCGGCCGCCGTGGCAGCCTTGAGGGCCCTGGCCAATCGGCTTGCCGGCCAACTGCCCACGTGGTGGACCCTGGGCACCCGGCAGTTGACGGCTCAACCTGTTCAGACCGTGGTGCAGGTGTGTGCCTTGAGCGTGGGCTTGCTGGCACTGATGCTGCTGATCCTGATCCGGACCGATCTGGTGGCCAGCTGGCGCAATGCCACGCCGCCGGATGCGCCGGATCGCTTCGTGATCAACATCCAGCCCGACCAGGTGGCCGCCTTCCAGGCCGACTTGAAGCAAGCCGGCGTGGCGCAGTTTGACTGGTATCCCATGGTGCGGGGCCGCCTGGTGGCCATCAATGGCAAGCCCGTGCGCGTGCAGGATTACGCGGAAGAGCGCGCACAGCGCCTGGTTGACCGGGAGTTCAACCTGAGCTTCGCAGCCGATCCGCCTGCCCACAACCCCATTGTGTCCGGGCGCTATGTGAAAGACGAGGCCGATGCCTTCAGCGTGGAGGAGGGGCTGGCCAAGACCCTGGGCCTAAAGCTGGGGGACCGCCTGCGCTTCGACATGGCCGGCGTGATGCAGGAAGGGCGCATCACCAGCTTGCGCAAGGTCGACTGGTCATCCATGCGTGTCAACTTTTTCGTGATGGCGCCCAAGGCCGACATGCCCCAGTGGCCGGTGACCTACATCACCGCGTTCAAGATGCCCCCGCAGGCGAAGCTCGACCGCATCCTGGTGCAACGCTACCCCAATGTCACCGTGGTGGATGTGTCGGCCACGCTGGCCCAGATCCAGAGCGTGCTCGGGCAGGTCATCACGGCGGTCGAGTTCCTGTTCGTGTTCACCCTGGCCACCGGTCTGATCGTCCTCATGGCGGGCTTGATGACCTCGCGCGAGAGGCGGGCCCGGGAGTGGGCTGTTCTGCGCTCCATGGGGGCCACCCAAGGCCTGCTGGGCACTGTTCAGAACGTGGAGTTGCTGAGTCTGGGCGCCCTGGCCGGGGCCATGTCGGCGGCAGCCGCGCTGGGTATCGGCTGGGGGCTGGCCACCAAGGTGTTCGAGTTCCAATGGCAAGCGCCCCTGTGGTGGCCCCTGTTCGGGGCCCTCGTCGGGGCGCTGCTGGCCTGGTTGGCCGGGTGGTGGAGCCTGCGCGGGGTGGTCAGCAGGCCGGTGGCCTTGACCTTGCGGCAGGCTGAATGATGGCTTACTGAGCCAGGCTGTTGATCAGGCCCATCTCGGCACTGCCCATCAGGGATTCGATGTCCATGAGGATCAGCAGGCGGTCGCTCACATTGGCGATGCCGGTGATGTAGGTGGTGTCGACCACCGAATTGCTCATTTCCGGCGCGGGCTGGATGGCTTGCTCGGACAACTGCATCACGTCGCTCACCGAGTCCACCACCGCACCGACCACGCGGCCCTTGACGTTGAGCACGATCACGACGGTGAAGCTGTTGATCTCCGTCTGGCCGTCTTCGTTGTAGCAGTTGAACTTCACGCGCAGATCGACGATGGGGACGATCACGCCACGCAGGTTCACCACGCCCTTGAGGTAGGCGGGGGCGTTGGCGATCTTGGTGGGGGGCTCGTAGGAGCGGATTTCCTGCACCTTCAGGATGTCGATGCCGTACTCCTCGCTGCCCAGCCGGAACGTGAGGTATTCACGGCCGGCCGGCACATGGCGAACCTGGCGATTGGCGCCATTGCGCATGCCAAAGCCGGAAGGGGCGGCATCACCGCGTGAGGCGGGCTGAGTCTGGGGGGCGGCTTGCAGGGTTTCCATGCTCGTCCTTCGGGGCGTGGTCGTACGCCAAGCGGGGCGTACACCGTAGAGACTGGTGTTGGTTCAATATCGGCTGGCGCGCCAGGAACTGAAGCCCGATTTGAGGGGCGGGCGCTCAGAACTTGATGCCGTACCAGCCGAGGCCGATGCCCCAGGCGCGGCCATCGGGCGTCGCATTGCTGCGGCTGGCGGTGGCGTCCAGCCCGAGCTGGTCCTGCAGGAGCCACCAACGCAGGCCGACCGCCTGGGTGGCCGGGGTGTTGCTGTGCCCGACGACCTCGGCGAAAACCAGCCAGCGCTCCTGGGGGACCCAGGCCAGCGCCACGCCATAGTTGTTGGCGCTGAGTTGATCGAGCTTGTTGCGCTCGCGGCCCAGGTTCAGGTGCACGGTCCATTGCGCGTCAAGCGGGACGCTGGCCAGGCCTGTGACGCCCGCGATGGACTGGTGCCATTGATGCTCGTCCGCGGCCTTCTCGCTGCTGGTGCCGGCCTTCAGGCCGAAGCGCCAGCCTTGCCAGCTGGCCCACTCCGGCGCCCACTTGAACCCGATGCTGCGCGCCTGCGACTGCGCGTCGCTGGGCGTGACCTTGACCAGCTCGAACCCCAGCTCCAGTCCATCCAGCAAACCGCAAGCCGGCGCCAGATGCTGGCTGCGCATGTCGGCGGTGCTGTCCACCCATGCTTCGACCTGACATTGGGCCTGGCTGTTGGCGCCGGCGTCATCCGTCATCCGTCATCCGTCATCAGCGGACGACCCGCCTGCGCCTGGGTGGCCAGGGCGGCACACAGGCTGGCCAGCACGGCGGGAACGAAAGTTGAGCGCAGTGGTGCCTGTTTCATGAGCGTGGAGGAGGCTGTGGAGTCGGGAAGACCGGCTGCTTCGGATCAAACCTTGAAGATCGCCATGGATTGTGTCAGCTTCACCGCCTGGTCCTTGAGGCTGGCCGCGGCCGCCGCCGATTGCTCGACCAGGGCGGCGTTTTGCTGAGTCATCTGGTCGAGATCCGAGACGGACTGGTTCACTTGCGCGATGCCTGCGCTTTGCTCCGTGGACGCCGAGGTGATCTCGCCAATGATGTCGGACACGCGCTGCACGCTGGAGATGATCTCCTCCATGGCGGCGCCCGCATCGTGGACAAGCCGGGTGCCGGATTCCACCTTGGCGCCGGAAGCCAGAATCAGCTGTTTGATTTCCTTGGCAGCCGTTGCGCTGCGCTGGGCGAGACTGCGCACCTCACCCGCCACCACGGCAAAGCCACGGCCTTGCTCGCCGGCACGGGCTGCCTCCACCGCGGCGTTGAGCGCCAGGATGTTGGTCTGGAAGGCAATGCCGTCGATCACGCTGATGATGTCGTTGATGCGCTTGCTGGTGCTGTCGATCTCGCCCATGTTGGACACGACCTCGCTGACGATGCTGTTGCCGCGGTGGGCCGCGCTCGCGGCAGACTGGGCCAGTTCATTGGCCTGCAGGGCCGATTCCGCGCTGTGCTGCACCGTGCCGGTGAGGTGCTCCATCGAGTTGGCTGTTTGTTGCAGGTTGGAGGCGGTGTTCTCCGTGCGGGACGAAAGATCCATATTGCCGCTGGCAATCTCGCTGGAGGCGACCGAGATCGAATCGGCCGAGATGCGCACATCCGCCACGATGTCGCGCAAGGACGCCTGCATGCGCAGCAAGGCGCTCAGCAGTTGGGCGGGTTCGTCCGAACCGCTGGTGTCGGCTTGATTGCTCAACTGGCCCGCGGCAATGGCCTCGGAGATCCGCTGGGCTTCTTCCAAAGGGCGGCAGATGCAGACCTGGTTGAGGATGGTCAGCGGTGCGACGATGAGGATGGCCAGCAGCACGGCGCCTCCAAACAGGGCCATGGTGCTGCGCACGGTATCGCGTTGCTCCTGATCGGCATGCGCCATTTCCTTGTGCATGACCGTGTCGATGTCCTGGATGCATTGGTCCATCTGGTCGGCCGCGGCCATCGCAGGCCCGAGCGTTGCGACGGCAGCCTGACTGGTCAGGGCGCCTGACGACAGCTTGGCGGTTTCGCCCTCGAACGCCTTCTGATAGCTGTCCAGGTAGCCCAGCATCTTGCGCACGATGGGGTTGTCCTCGTCTTCTTCGCCTTCCAGCATGTCAGCGGAGAGCTTGCGCAAGGCCTTGATGGCCTCCTGCCAGGCCTGGACGTCCTGCTTGACGGCACTGCCGTCGCCGGCGTGAAGCATGGCGTTCTTCTCATGAACACGCATGCGGCCCAGGGCTTCTCTCATGTGGGAGAGTTCCCCCACTTCGCCGAAGTGCGTGTTGCGGTAGGCTTCGCCCGCACTCTGGTTGTGAATCAGGCCATACAGCCCTACACCGCCGACGAGCATCAGAAGGAAGAGCACCACCGCGATGGCGCTGTACATGCGGAACCGGATGGTGAAACCGCGCATCAGTGAAAACATGTTCATGGCCTAGACCCAAGTCCAATTCTGGGAAATGGTGGCGCCATGAAACTGGGCAGTCGCCCGGCCCCAAGTCGCCTTGCTTTTGGGGGTTTCGGCGACTTTTGCCAGGGCTTGAGCGCAGTTTTTGCCTGGTGGCAAAACCAATTGATGTGGCGCAGTCAGTTCGGGGCGCGTTTGGGGCAGCCGAAGAGATACTGATTGGGTTCCAGGTGAGCGATGTCCTGGACCGACCAGTGCGCATCGATCTTGCGTTGCCATTCGCCAAAGAACTGGACGTTGTCGACCTCGCCACCCACAGGTTGATAGCCAATCAGGAAATAGTCGCAGTCCTTGGCGATGTCGAACATGGGCGCGCGCGCGATCTCAGGCGCTTCGCTCAATGACCACTCCGCCAGAAAAAGCGATTTTCCTTTGGGTTGCGTCATGGGCTCGGTGGTCAGCGTCGGCTCGATGCCGTGCATGCCGAGGTAGTAGCGCTGCAGTGCCGAGAAATGAGGAAAGTCCTGAATGATGTACTGGCCTCTGAACCCCAGCGCATGCAGCAGCTTGCAGGCGCAACCATAACCGCCGCCGAATTCATAGACCACGTCCAGTTCTTCAAAACGGCAACCGGTCGCGGCCTGGAAGCGTGCCAGGTGATAGGCATGGTGAATCAGGTTGCCGCTGCTTTTCGAGTGAAACAGATAGGGAACCGGGTCGCCGACAGCCGTCTCGTTGATGACCGGGCCCCAGACCTTCCAGTTCTGTTTCAGGTAGGCGATTTCGGTTTTGAGGAAGCGCGCGTAACTCACGCACATGGTCTCCTCGATGACATCCCAACGGAGGAACTTGCGCGGGTCGTCTTGAATGGCGCGTTGCCTGAACAGGTCCAGGTAGCGCCCCCATGCCGAGTCAGCGTTGGTCTGTGGTGTGGCAGAAAACGCCTGCTTGAACTCTGCAAGCAACTGGTCTTCCTTGCCGCTCGCAGCCATGGGCCGGAAGTGACGCGCCTTGATGATGTCCCTGGCAACCTTTTTGAGCATGGATGGAACCCTTTGATGCGGAAAACGTCGCGGAGTTGCGCGTTTGTCTGGCTGATGGCTCGCAAACTTTATCGCGCGAGACAGGAGACCGGCGGGCATGATTCCAAAACACAACAAGGGGCCATGCGCATGGTGTGGCCGTGGCACCAAGCAAAACGCCCTGCATCTGCAGGGCGTCGCACACGGTTCGGGGGATCTGATGTCAGACGTTGAACAGGAAGTTCAGCACGTCGCCATCCTTGACCACGTATTCCTTGCCTTCTGCACGCATCTTGCCGGCGTCCTTGGCGCCAGCCTCGCCCTTGTACTGGATGAAGTCCTCGAAGGCGATGGTCTGGGCACGGATGAAACCGCGTTCGAAATCCGTGTGGATCACGCCCGCTGCCTGCGGGGCCGTGTCCCCGATGTGAATGGTCCAGGCGCGCACTTCCTTCACACCCGCCGTGAAGTAGGTCTGCAGGCCCAGCAGCTTGAACGCGGCGCGGATCAGGCGGTTCAGTCCGGGTTCGTCCTGGCCCATCTCGGCCAGGAACATGGCGCGGTCTTCGTCGTCCATTTCAGCCAGTTCGGCTTCGGTCTTGGCGCAGATGGCCACGACTTCACCCTTTTGCGCCGCGGCGTACTCGCGCAGCCGGTCCAGGAAGGGGTTGTTCTCGAAGCCGTCTTCCGAGACATTGCCCACGAACATGGCCGGCTTGGCCGTGATCAGGCACAGCGGCTTGAGGATGGCCAGCTCTTCCTTGCTGAAGTCGATCGAGCGCACCGGCTTGGCCTGGTCCAGCGCGGCCTGGCATTTTTCCAGCACCTTGACCAGGGCCGCAGCTTCCTTGTCATTGCCCGAGCGCGCCGCCTTGGTGTAGCGGGTCAGGCTCTTTTCGACGGTGCCCAGGTCGGCCAGACACAGTTCGGTCTGGATGACCTCGATGTCGGCGATCGGGTCCACCTTGCCGGCCACGTGGATCACATTGTCGTCCTGGAAGCAGCGTACGACGTTCACGATGGCGTCGGTCTCGCGGATGTGAGAGAGGAACTGGTTGCCCAGGCCTTCACCCTTGGACGCGCCCGCGACCAGACCCGCGATGTCCACGAACTCGACGATGGCCGGCAGGATGCGTTCCGGCTTGACAATCTCGGCCAGCTGGGCCAGCCGAGGGTCAGGTACTTCCACCACGCCCACATTGGGTTCGATGGTGCAGAAGGGGTAGTTTTCAGCCGCGATGCCGGCCTTGGTCAAAGCGTTGAAAAGGGTGGACTTGCCGACGTTGGGCAGACCCACGATGCCGCACTTGAGGCTCATGGAAATTTCCTTATGAATCAGACCCTTACTGCACCATCGAGCCCAATGTGGGCGTAGTGGAAGTGCCCGACCCGGATGTTCTGGGGAGCTAGACGAGACAGCGACGAAATGCCGTTCCGCGTGCAGTTCGTGCGGAGTTTTGTCTCAGTTTTGCTCGGGTTTTCAGGTGCCAATTGTAATGATCAGCGAGGCACTTCTCCTTAGAGAGAGGGCCACTGACGGTCGCATCCTTCGGGATCGAATGCTTTGCGGCTTTTGTGTTCGCTTGATGCGCAGGCGGCGCACCTTCATGGTGGCCACGAGCGTTGCAGGGAAACAGTTCCGAATGACGCTGGGTCATTGGCCGCTCATCTCGGTGGACGAGGCCAGGGTTGCAGCCATGGCCGTGCTGCGTGAGGGCCGTGCAGGGCGTCGTCCTGCTCCGAGTCGTCCGCGTAAGTTGCCTACGCTGCGTGAACTGCTGCCGGATTACTGCGTCGCCAAGAAGATCAAGGCTTCCAGCCAAGGGAGGTATGAGTCAGTCCTGCGCGTGCATTTCTCGGACTGGCAGGATCAGCCGGTGGACTGCATGAGCACACCGGAGTTTGGCGAGCACTGCAAGGTGCTGGGGCAGACCAAGGGGGCGGCCATGGTGGAGCTGATACGCGGGCTCGTTGGCGCACTGATCCGCTACATCAATGCCGTGTATGGCTTGAAGCTGTCATCTCCCTTTGACAGGCTGGCCGGGGCAGGGCTCCTGCCTGACCGAGCGCAGCCTCGGGCGAGAGTGCTGCAGGTCGAGTCGCTGGCGGACTGGTTTGCTGCCGTTGATAGGCTCGACCTTGGGGCCAGAACCTACCTCTATGTGACCCTCTTGACCGGGATGCGCAAGAACGAAGTGCGTGGTCTGCGTCGGTGCGACATAGACCTGCAGGAACGCGTTCTACGGGTGCCTGACACCAAAAACGGACGCCCGCACTCCCTGCCCATCTCGGATGCGTTGGCGGGCCTCCTGGAGCCTCTATGCGCGTCCTGCGAGGGCGACGCTCAGATCTTCAAGGGCGTGAGTGCCGACCATGCTTCTGAGAAGGCTCAGCGGGTGGGGGCACCGAAGTTCATGCTTCATGACCTGCGAAAGCTGCTGGCCACGACCGGAAAGAAGATGGGCATAGCCGATGCGGTCATGCGTCGGATCTTGAATCACACGGCGCCCAAAACGGATGTCATGCATCGGCACTACGTGGCCCTGACGGCGCAGGACGTTGCGGTGGATCTGGAGCGAATCCAGGTTGAGCTGATGAGCCATCGCCTAAAAATCGACTAATCCATGATCCTATCATGGTTAATTTCCGGGGTTCCCCGGAACACGGCACCACTCTTTTTTGCCTCGTTTTTAAGCAGCTAGAAAATTAATGCAGCGCGTTATTGGGGTGGATGTGGCGCTTCTCCCCAGGGGAAATCGGGTGGCTAGCACCCGTTGTTAGGCGCTGGGTTGGCGAACCGAGGGTGCTGTCGTTGGAAAACTACGCGGAGGGGGTTTGTGCGCCTACGTTCGTTGTGCCTACTTCGCTCCGCTCGATGTTGAGCGGAACACCCTAGGGAAGGTCTGCACAAATGAGCGCTGACCATGGTTGGGTGCGCTGATATGACCAAATTTGCGACTGAACGTGCCTCAGGCAGGTGTTTTGGGCGCGTTTCGCGCCCATTTCCCATGCTTTGGACGCACTCATGCCAAG
>JACPOH010000178.1 GCA_016185075.1 Aquabacterium sp.
ACCAGCAAGGAGGCCACCAACTCGGCGCGCCACACCTCGGCAGCGGGCAGCACGTCCTGCAGGCGCCGCGCAGACGCCGCGAAACTGGCCTCTGCCTGCGGAAACGCGTCGATCAGGCCGGGCCACACACCGAGACGCAGTCGGTTGCGCGCGAAACGCACCTGGGTGTTGCTGTCATCGTCGACCCAACGCAAGGTGTGGTGCGCCACATAGGCTTCGACAGCCTCCCGGGGGTAGGCCAACCAGGGGCGCACCCAGCGCACCCCTTCTCGCACCGCGTCCGGCGGCATGGCGGCCAGGCCATTGAGGCCCGCCCCGCGCAGCGCCTGCAGCAGGAAGGTCTCGGCCTGATCTCGGCGGTGATGCGCCAACAGCACCAGCCCGCAGCCAGCCTCCTTCGCCATGTCCGCCAGCGCCCGGTAGCGCACCTGCCTCGCCTGAGCTTCCACACTGGCGCCCGATGTCAGATCCACCTGCACACGCCGGCTCACCAGGCGCACCGGCATACCCTGCATGGCCCAGTCGGCACAAACCTGCTCGGCGTGAGCCAACCAATCGTCGGCGTGCGAACTCAAGCCATGGTGCACATGCAGCGCCAGCACCACTGTCCCGGGGTACGCAAGGGCTGCACGCGCGGTCGCATGCAGCAGCGCGGTCGAATCCCGGCCGCCGCTGAAGGCCACGGCAACACACCTTGGCTGCGATGCATCGCCTGACATCACAGCACCGTCAGTTCAAACGTACCGGAGGAGCTCAATGCTCCTTGGTGTCATTGAAGCGACCATAACTCTGCAGCCGGTCGTAGCGCGTCTGCAGCAGATCCTTGACCTTCAGGTCACCCACCTGGCGAAGCGCGTCGTTCAGGGCGCGCTTGAGGTTGGCGCACGCCTGCTTGTGATCCCGATGGGCACCACCCACCGGCTCGCTCACGATCTTGTCGATCAAGCCAAGGGCCTTGAGGCGATGCGCCGTGATGCCCAGTGCCTCAGCCGCATCCGAAGCCTTGTCTGCCGTCTTCCAGAGGATGGACGCGCAACCCTCGGGCGAAATCACCGAGTACACCGAGTACTGCATCATCAGAACCTGGTCGGCCACGCTGATGGCCAGCGCGCCGCCCGAACCGCCTTCACCGATGATCGTGGTGATGATGGGCGCCTCCAGGCGCGCCATCTCGAAGATGTTGCGGCCAATGGCCTCGGACTGGTTGCGCTCTTCGGCGCCGATGCCCGGATACGCACCCGGTGTGTCCACAAAGGTGAACACCGGCAGGCCGAACTTCTCGGCGGTCTGCATCAGGCGCAAGGCCTTGCGGTAGCCCTCAGGGCGTGACATGCCGAAGTTGCGCATCGCGCGCTCCTTGGTGTCACGGCCTTTCTGATGGCCCAAGACCATGCAAGGCTGGCCATTGAAGCGCGCCAGGCCACCCACGATGGACAGGTCATCCGAGAAATGGCGGTCGCCGTGCATTTCCTGGAAGTCGGTGAACAGCTCGTTGACGTAGTCCAGGGTATAGGGACGCTGCGGGTGGCGCGCGATCTGGGTAACCTGCCACGGGCTCAGCGTCGAATAGATGTCCTTGGTGAGCTGCTGGCTCTTCTTGCTCAGGCGGTCGATCTCTTCGGAGATGTCGACGGCCGACTCGCTTTGCACGTAACGCAGCTCTTCGATCTTGGATTCCAGTTCGGCGATGGGTTGCTCGAACTCCAGAAAGTGTCTTTTGCTCATGGCGATCGTCCTTTCTCAGACTCCAGGCCTGTCAGTATTCCACGGGCAGCGGGTCGAGGCTGCGCCAGAGGTACCAGGTGCCGACCGTGCGGTACGGCGCCCAGGCTTCAGCAATGTCACGAGCCTCCGCGCGCGAGACAGGCTCGCCGCTGAAATAGCTCATGCTGATGCCCTTGATCAGGCCCAGGTCATCCAGCGGCAACACATTGGGCCGCATCAAGTGAAAAATCAGAAACATCTCGGCAGTCCAGCGGCCTATGCCACGGATGTCGATCAATTCTTCGATGATGGCTTCATCGTCCATCTCCTGCCACTGCGCGACGTGCACCCGACCTTCGTCGAAGTGCCTGGCCAGGTCACGCATGTATTCGACCTTGCGTGCCGACAAGCCAACCTGCCGCAGGCTTTCCGGCGACTGCGCCAGCACGCCTTGCACGGACAAGGGGCCGCGCTGTTCCGGGGGCTGGTGCCCGAACAACATCAACAGCCGCTCCCAGACCGATTGCGCCGCCTTCACCGAAATCTGCTGCCCGACGATGGAACGGGCCAGCGTCGTAAAAGCATCACCACGGCTGTACAGGCGCGCCGAACCGTGATCGGCAATGAGCTTGCGCATCACCCGGTCTCGTTTGGACAGGTGCTTGCACGCGTCGTCCCAATAGGGCGGCGTGACCAGGACGCTGGCGCCCTCACCTGAGGCAGGCGGCTTGGCGGAAGAAGTGCCCATTTAAGCTTTCACCCAGGTGGTGCCTTGCGCGCTGTCCTTGAGCTCGATGCCTTGCCCCAGCAACTCGTTGCGAATCTGGTCGGCCCGCGCGAAGTCACGGGCCTTCTTCGCATCGGCACGCGCCACGATCATGGCCTCAATGGCCGCCACATCCAGGCCACCGGCGGCGTCGCCTTGCAGATAGGCCTTGGGCACCTGCTGCAGGATACCCAGCACGCCAGCCAGGGACTTCAGCAGCAGAGCCGTCTCGACCGACCCGGAACGATTGAGTTCAGCCGCCAGTTCGAACAGCACCGCCAGCGCGATGGGCGTGTTGAAGTCTTCGTCCATGGCCGCCTTGAAGCGAGCGGCATAAGGATTCGCCCAGTCAACCGGCGGCAAGGTCTGGCCAACCAGGTCCACGCTGTCGAGCGCCGTGTACAGCCTGCGCAAGCCGTTGCGCGCATCGTCGAGGCCCGCGTCGCTGTAATTGAAAGGACTGCGATAGTGCGTTCTCAGCACAAAGAACCGGATCGTCTCACCGTCGTAGCTCTTGAGCACATCGCGGATGGTGAAGAAGTTGCCCAGCGACTTGGACATCTTCTCGTTGTCCACGTTGAGGAAACCGTTGTGCAGCCAGTAGTTGACAAATGGCTTGCCCGACGCCCCCTCGCTCTGCGCGATCTCGTTCTCATGGTGCGGGAACTGCAGATCCAGGCCGCCGCCATGGATGTCGAATTGCTCACCCAGCAAAGAGCAGGCCATGGCGGAACACTCGATGTGCCACCCCGGGCGCCCCTCGCCATAAAGGGATGGGTACTTGGCGTCAGCCGGCTCGTCGGCCTTCGCAGCTTTCCAGAGCACGAAGTCCAGCGGATCCTGCTTGCCCTCGTCCACGGCCACGCGTTCACCGGCACGCAACTGGTCGAGCGACTTGCCGGACAACTTGCCATAGCCCTGGAACTTGCGCACCGCATAGTTGACATCACCATTACTTGCCCGGTAAGCCAGGCCCTTGCCTTCCAGCTTGCCGATCAGGCCCAGCATCTGCCCGACGTACTCGGTGGCGCGCGGCTCATGCGTGGGTGGCTCAATGCCCAGTGCGGCGATGTCCTGGTGCATCGCGGCGGTCATCTCGTCTGTCAAGGCACGGATCGGGATGCCCCGCTCCACCGCACGGCGGATGATCTTGTCATCGATGTCCGTGATGTTGCGCACATAAGTCACCTTGTAGCCCGAGGCCTTCAACCAGCGCTGGACCACATCGAACGACATCATCATGCG
>JACPOH010000179.1 GCA_016185075.1 Aquabacterium sp.
AAAGACCTGGATCAGTGGGCGCCCATCCTCAAGTGGCTCAAAGACTGAGCTGATCGCGCGCGCTTCAGCCCACCGTGCGGCAATGGACGGTGTGCCGGCCGGCCGCCTTGGCCTCGTACAAGGCGGCATCGGCCGCATCCGTCAAACTCTGCGCGGTCATGGCACCCAGCGGCACGCACACCGCCACGCCGATGCTGACGGTGACAAAAGGCGCCGTCAGCGAGGCTTCATGCGGCAGGCGCAAGGCATCGACCTTGTCCATCAGGCGTGCGGCCAGCTCGCACGCGCCATCGGCGTTGGTGCCCGGCAGCAGGATGACGAACTCCTCGCCACCATAGCGCGCAGCCAGGTCACCGGGCCGGCGCACCACCCCACCGATGGCCGCCGCGATCTCGCTCAGGCAATGGTCACCCGCCGGGTGCCCATACCGGTCGTTGTAGCGCTTGAAGTGGTCCACATCGATCATGAGCAAGGCCAGGCTGGCGCGCTGGCGGCGCGCGCGGTCCCACTCGCCACGCAAAGCCTCATCGAACACCCGCCGGTTGGACAGCCCGGTCAGCCCATCCTTGCGGGCCAGCTCGGCCAGCTCCACATTGAGGCGCTGCACCTCCTGGCGCTCGCGGTTGAAACGCATGGACTGCAGGAACATCATGCGGTCCTTGTCTTCGCGCATCGCCACCACGAACATCACCACAGCGGCCGTCAGCAAATAGTGCCCGAAGAACAGCAAGCCGTAATGCAGCTTGCTGATCCATGGCAAGGCCAGAAAAGGCAGCCCGCCCAGCACACAGCCTTTGACACAAGCCCGCATCGGCAACTGCAAGGACAGGGTACCGATCAACACCACCAGCAAGGTGATGTAGACCTGATTGATGGCCAGCAAGGTGCTGGCCAACTGGAACCCGGCCACGACCTTGACCGACAGGATCAAACCCAGCGCCCAGGGGATCCACCGCTCGTAAGAAGGCCGCCACGCGGGCTGATGCGCCACCGCCAGGCCCAACATGAGCACCGCGCCCGTCACGCCCTCGGTCCACAGCAGCAGGCGCAGGTCGGGCCCATGCAACTCGGGGGTGTAGAAGACCAGCGTGAAGGCCTGAAAGGCGATGAAGCTGATGGGCAGCAAAGGCCCCCACAGCCTCACCAGGCGATTGAACTCCTCCAGGCGTTGTGCGCGGTAGGCCTGCTGGAGTTCGGCCGGGATGGGATCGAGCCAACGCCGCTGCTGCAGCAACTGGTCGAAATCATTGCGCAGATCGCCCATCCAGCACTCCTCATGCCATCACGCACGACCAGGAACGCCGGTCGCCCTGTGGCCGTGCATCGATCAGAAGCTGACCACCACCGCGGTGCTCAACAGCTGGTTGTTCTTCTTGTAGGTATTGGACCGGGTATCCAGGAACACCGGGCCGCTGGCCCAATCGTAACGGTACTCCAGCTTGAACACGGTACTCAGGTTGAAGGCGTAGTTCATGCCCAATGTCAAAGCCGTGCGATCGACGCCCTTGTTCGGGTTGTCGATGTTGCCGTCGCCATCGGCATCCACCTGAGCGGGGCCGATGCCGTTGTGGTCGTCAAACGCCGAGTAGGTCAGCAGGCCGCCACCGTTCTTGCCGTTGAAGATGCGGTCCAGACGGACCACGCCTTCCAGTCGGGGCTCGAACTTGTAAGCCACCAGGCCGGACAGACCTGACCAGATGGCGTTGCGCAGCTCACCCGTCGTGGGGTCAGCCGTGATGGAGGCCTTTTGCTGGCGCCCCCAGCTCAGCTGGCCTTGCACGGTCCAGTCGCCACGAATGAAGTAGGCGTCGAACTCGAACAGATCGACGCGAGAATCGCGTTGCGCGATCTCGGTCGTACCTGGCAGGTAGTTGCCCGTCCCCACACCGTTGCCATCCACGATCTCCGTGGGTGAATCCACCGTGACGGTGCGCCCGTTATGCGCCTTCCCATGCACCCCCGCAAACCCGAATCCCTGGAACTCACCCTTGGCGTAGTCCACGCGGTAGGCCAGCACCGGTGTCTTCTCGTTGGCGCTGCGCTTGCTCGCATTCATGTTGGCCAGCACGCCTTTGACGATCCACTTGTCGCGCGTGATCTCCATGCCGGCGCCGGTGTAGGCCGTGGGCAGGGTCAGGTCAAACAGCAGGTTGTGCGTGATCAGCTTGTTGAGCGTGGGCTGCAGGTACTCGTAGCCCGACCAATCCGGGATGTGGCCGGCAATGAAGCGGGTCTGCAGATCGGTCAAGGGGATGGACACCGAAGCCTCTTGCAGGATGGAGGCGCTGCCCTCGGACACCGCCTGCGTGCTGCGCTGTGGTGACAGCGTCAGGCGCCAGCGCGAGCCGCCATCGGTTTCCTTGATGAAGTCGATCGCGGCCGAGCCGATGTAGGAGTTGTCATAGGTGTAGCCGCCATCACCCACCGCGTTCAGGAACTGGAAGCCCGCCCGGTGCTGACGCTGGTTGAACACGAAGGTCGGGTCCATGTAGCCGCTGACCTTCAGGCCCTTGAAGCCCAACATGTCTCGCGAGTCTTCCAGGGCTTCGGTCTTGACGGCGATGCGGTTGAAGTCCTGCAGCTGGTCCGGCGTCATGCCGGGCGCGGGGCTTTCTGCCTCCTTGGCCGCTTGCTTGGCCGTCTGCGCTTCCAGCTTCTTTTCCAGTTCACCCACACGGGCCTTCAGGGCGCGCAGCTCGTTGAGCAGGTCTTGGGTGGTGTCAGCCTGCGCGGGGGCGGCACCGCACGCCAGGCAGGCGGCCAGTGCCACGGGCATCAGGGACCAGGTCAGTTTGTGCTTCATCTTGCTGTGCTCCCTGTTTCATTCACGATGCTGAAGGCCCGGACCAGGCCTGTGGACTTCAAGCCCTTGTTGCCTGCGCGATTTCCTGCGCGCGCCGCCGCTCGGCACGGGCCAGCGCATAGCTGCCCCCCACCACGGCCAGCGACACCACGGCGATCACCACGGTGGCCACTGCATTGATGCTGGGGTCCAGCCCCAGGCGTGCGCGCGAGAAGATCACCAGCGGCAAAGTAGAAGAGCCGGGCCCCGACAGGAAGGCCGCCAGCACCACATCGTCCAGCGACAGGGTGAAGGTCAGCAACCAGGCCGATGCCAGCGACTGCGCAATCATGGGCAAGGTGATGAGGAAGAAGACCTGCAGGGGGCGGGCACCCAGGTCCTGCGCGGCCTCTTCCAGCTGCGGGTTGAGGTCCTGCAGGCGCGCCTGGATCACCACCGTGGCATAGGCCATGCCCACCAGCAGATGGCCCAGCCAGATCGTGAGCATGCCGCGCTCGGGGTAGCCCAGTGCGCGCTGGATGGACACGAGCATCAGCAGCAAGGACAGGCCAATGATGACCTCGGGCATCACCAGCGGCGCATTGATCATGCCCACCATCAAGGTGCGGCCACCAAAGCGCTTGAACTTCGCCAGCCCCCAGGCCGCCAGCATGCCCAGCACCACGGCGGCCGAAGCGGTGCAAAACGCGATCTTGAGCGACAGCCACAGGCCACCGAGGATCTCGGTGTCGTCCAGCAGCTTGGCAAACCATTGCAGCGTGAAGCCACCCCACACCGTGGGCAGGGGCGAGTTGTTGAACGAGTACACCACTAGCGCCACGATGGGCAGGTAGAGAAAGACGAAACCCGCAGTCAGCCAGGCCCGCGCGATCCATTGCCCGCGTCGTTGGTAAGCCGGTATGGCCAGGGGTTTGCTCATCGGTGCGCCTCCTGGTCGGCCTGCGCCTTGTTGAACAGCGCCAGCGGCACCAGGATCAGCAGGATCATCACCACCGCCACGCTGGAGGCCATGGGCCAGTCGTTGTTAGCAAAGAACTCGTCCCACAGCACGCGCCCGATCATCAGCGTCTGCGGGCCGCCCAGCAGCTCGGGGATCACGAACTCGCCCACACAGGGGATGAAGACCAGCATGGAGCCCGCCACGATGCCCGCGCGGGACAGGGGTACCGTCACCTTCCAGAACGTGACCCAGGGCGTGGCACCCAGGTCGGACGCGGCCTCCAGCAGGCGCATGTCCATCTTCGACAGGTTCGCGTACAGCGGCAGGATCATGAAGGGCAGGTAGGTGTAGACCATGCCCAGCACCAGGGAGAACGGCGTGTTCATGTACTGCCCCGGCCCCGGGATCAGGTTGGCGGCCATCAACAGGCGATCAACGTGCAGCGCATCCAGCACCGTCGCCACCCAGCCGCCTTCGGTCAGCAGGCCCTTCCAGGCGTACACACGCAGCAGGAAGGAAGTCCAGAACGGCAGCATCACCATCATCAGCAAGGCGGGCTGCACAGCCTTGGCGGCACGCGCCATGAAGTAGGCAAAGGGGTAGCCCACCATCAGGCACAGCGCGGTCGTGATGCCGGCGTACTTCAGGCTCGCGAGATAGGTCTTGAAATACAGGTCGTCCTGCGTGATGAACAGGTAGTTGCTCAGCTTGACGCGCACCTGCAAGACGCCATCCACCCAGGTGATCAGGTCCTTGAAGGCCACCGTTTCCATTTCGGAGACGCTGATCTTCAAGACGATCAGGAAGGGCAGCATGAAAAACAGCAGCAACCACAGGTAAGGCACGCCGATCACGCTGCGGCCGGCCCAGGTCAACTTTGGCTTGGCGATGCTGCTCATGCCCGGCCCGCCTTATTGGGTCAACACCACGTGGGCGCTGGGCAGCCACCAGGCATAGGCCTCGTCGCCCCAGCTCAGGGTGTCATCGGGGTGGCGCTCGGTGTTGCTCTGCGTGACCTTGAGGATGCCGCCGCTGGGCAGCTGCAGGTGGTAGAGCGTGTCGCTGCCGAAATAGACCATGTCCTTCACACGGCCCTTGACCTGGTTGAAGGGCGCCGGGGCCATGCCCTCTTCCTGCACCGGGGGCTTGCGCGAAATGCGGATCTTCTCGGGGCGCAAGGCCACCGTCACGGGCATGCCCGTGTGGCCCGTGATGCCGTGGCCCACCCAGTGGCGCACATCCGGGCAGGTGATCTCGACGTGCGCGGCTTCGTCCACGTCCAGCGTGCCGTCCATCAGGTTGACATTGCCGATGAAGTCGGCCACGAAGCGGGTCGCCGGGGTTTCATAGATCTCGCGTGGCGAACCCACCTGCAGGATGCGGCCTTCGCTCATGACGCCGATGCGGCTGGCCATGGCCATGGCTTCTTCCTGGTCGTGCGTCACCATCACGCAGGTCACGCCCACGCTTTCGATGATGTTGACCAGCTCGATCTGGGTTTCTTCGCGCAGCTTCTTGTCCAGCGCGCCCAGGGGCTCGTCCAGCAGGAGCAGCTTGGGTTGCTTGGCCAGGCTGCGCGCCAGCGCCACGCGTTGCTGCTGGCCACCCGAGAGCTGATGCGGCTTGCGCCGTGCAAACTTGCCCAGCTGCACCAGCTTGAGCATGGCTTCCACCCGTTCGCTGATCTGGGCCTTGGGCAGGCCCTCGCGCCGCAGGCCGAAGGCGATGTTGTCCCACACGCTCAAATGCGGGAACAGCGCATACGACTGGAACATCATGTTGATCGGCCGCTGGTAGGGCGCCAGCTGAGCCAGGTCCTGCCCGCCCAGCGTGATGCGGCCCGAGGTGGGCAGATCGAAGCCGCCCAGCATGCGCAGCAGCGAGGTCTTGCCACAACCAGAAGGCCCCAGCAAGGCAAAGATCTCGCCCTTGACGATGTCCAGGGACACGCCATCGACCGCGCGGAACACGCTGCCGTCTTGCGCACCGAAATCCTTGATCAGCTTGTCAATGCGCAGGAAGGCCTCAGCCTGATCGCCAACGCTCATGCCGGGCCCCCTGGTCTGGCTTACAGACCGGTCTTGAACGAGGTGTAGATGCGCGTCATCTGGCGACGGATGTCGTTGTTGAGCGCTTCAGGCTGGGCCATCTTCTTCATCTCGGACTCGGGCGGGAAGACAGCGGGGTCGTTGGCGATCTCGGGCTTGACGAACTTGCGAGCGGCCAGGTTGGGGTTGGCGTAGAACACCTTGTTGGTCAGCGAGGCATGCACCTCGGGGCGCATGATGTAGTTCATCCACAGGTGTGCGTTCTCGGGGTGAGGCGCATCCGCGGGGATCACCATGGTGTCCATGAAGACCACGCCGCCGGTCTTGGGCGTCAGGGTCTTGATGTTCTGGCCCGTCTTGCCCTCGATGGCGCGGCTCTTGGCGATGTTGATGTCGCCCGAGTAACCGAAGGCCGCACAGATGGAGCCATTCGCCAGGTCATTGATGTAGCCAGTCGAGCTGAACAGCGTCACGTACGGGCGAATGGCCTTGAGCAGCGGCGGCACGGCCTGGTAGTCGGCGATGTTCTTGCTGTAGGCCGGGCGCCCCAGGTAATGCAAGGCAGCCGGGATGACTTCGGTGGGCGAGTCCAGGAAGGACACACCACAGCTCTTGAGTCGGCTGATGTACTCGGGCTTGAACACCAGATCCCAGGTGTTGTCGGGCATGGGCAGGTCACCCAGGGCGGCCTTGACCTTGTCCACATTGATGCCGACCGTGGTGTAGCCCCACATCCAGTTGACCATGTACTGGTTGCCGGGGTCGAGACGGGCCAGTTGCGCCATGATGGCCGGGTCGATGTTCTTCAGATTAGGGAGCTTGGACTTGTCCAGCTTCTGCAGCAAACCGCCGTCGGCCTGCATCTTGGCCCAGTAGGACGAGGGCACCACGATGTCATAGCCCGTCTTGCCGGCTACCAGCTTGGCGTGCACGATCTCATTGGAATCGAACACGTCATAGCGCACCTTGATGCCGTACTCCTTCTCGAAGTTGGCCACCGTGTCAGGGGCAATGTAGTTGGACCAGTTGTAGACGTTGAGTACCTTCTCTTCTTCGGCATGGGCGCCACCCAGGGCCGCCATGGCCAGCAGCGCGGCTGCACACACGGGGTTCAAAAGGGTCTTCACAGTCTTCCTTGCGGTCATGGTGTCCAGCTCCTTGAGGTCGTGGCTATTGTCAGCGCATCTTGAACGGAAAGCCAAGCCGATCAGCCCGGGCACCTCGCCACTTGCGCAGATCCGTTTAGCAATTGTTGCGCCAAAAGTACGCCACATCCCCCTCAAGAAGGAGCTGTCGCGACAGTCCCAAAACCTAGAATTTCGGCTGCGCCACGCGCATCCAACAACACATTCAGGGAACACCAGGACAGCCATCCGTCACGCCCGGCCGCTTCTGGGCGCGGCCATCGCCACGCTTTTGGGCACGGGGGCCAGCGCGGCCCTGGCACAAATGGGGCCCATGGCGCCACCCAACGCGATCTCCGTTCTCGGCTCGTTCGAACAAGGCCAGCTCAACCACTGGTACGTGTCGCAGTCCAGCACCCTGGCCAGCGTGGCCGGCGAATCGGCCGGTGATGACGCCGGCATGGACTCGGCCAATTTGCTAGGGCTGGCCAAGCCGATCACCAAAAGCGTCGCGGGCCAATACGACACCGCCTCCGCCTATGCCGGCGTGCTGCCGACCAAGCGGAGTGTCGCCGCCTTCACCAGCACCGGTCAAAGCTTTTCTGACATGCATGCACTGGGTTTCGCCATGGCTGGCGTCAGCTACTTCACCATCATGGACCAGCCCGGCACCGTCACGATGACGCTTCACCTGTCTGGCACCCTGAGCTCGCTCACCCTCGGCTCCAAAGCGGCCATGAGCCTGGTGGCCATTGGCTCGGGCGTGGATGAGGGCCTCTTGAACACCCTGGATCAAGGCAGCCAGGGCGACGACCTTGACGTCCTGCAGGCCATGCAGGCGCTGCCGCAGATCAACGACCGCCATGCCCAGGTTGTCAGTGCCCGACACGCCGATGGCGCTGGCGGCACCGACACCTTCGATCAGGATCTCGCCGTCTCGGCCGATGGCGTGGCATTCGCCTGCCCCGAGTCCGGCGCCGGTCAGGCCTACTGCGGCAAGTACCTCTATGGGTTCACGCTGGGCCTGCAAGCCGCCAGCACGAACAACGCGCACGCGGATTTCGCGCACACCTTGACGGTCACGGGCTTGCAGCTGCCGCAAGGGGCGGCCCTCAGTTTCGAGCCCGGCGCGGCCATCCCGACCACGACGGCTGTGCCCGAAGCCTCTACCGGCGCCATGACGCTGGTGGGCCTTGGCATGGTCGCTGGCTGCCTGGCTCGCCGCCGCCGGCAGCAGCACTGAGCAAAAAAAGGGCGCTCTTGCGAGCGCCCTTCGGCATCAAACCACC
>JACPOH010000180.1 GCA_016185075.1 Aquabacterium sp.
CTTGCGCAGCTGGGCCTGGCGCTCCACCAGACGGTGGGCGTAGTAGATCGGCGCGGGCATCAGCTCGGGCGTTTCGTCGCAGGCGTAGCCGAACATCAGGCCCTGGTCGCCGGCACCGATGTTGAGGTAGTCGTCCGAGGCGCGGTCCACGCCCTGGGCGATGTCGTTGGACTGCTTGTCGTAGGCGACGAGCACGGCGCAACCCTTGTAGTCGATGCCGTACTCGGTGTTGTCGTAGCCGATGCGCTTGATGGTGTCACGCGCCACCTGGATGTAGTCCACATTGGCTTGCGTCGTGATTTCGCCTGCAAGCACCACCAGACCGGTGTTGGTCAGGGTTTCAGCGGCCACGCGGGAGACGGGATCCTGCGCCAGGATGGCGTCGAGGATGGCATCGGAGATCTGGTCAGCCACCTTGTCGGGGTGACCTTCCGATACGGATTCAGAGGTGAAGAGGAAATCGTTTGCCACGATGTGTTGCTCCAAAAAAAGACCAAAGACCCTCGGCGTCGCCGGGGCTGGTGAGTGATCCTGGTGGGGCTCTTCGCAGCGGCGAACGCTTTAGCGGCACTTGTGAATCGCCCCGCAAGTTGTCCTGTTAACTCGGCGATGGTTGCAAGTGTAGTGGATTCGATCGGGCTGGAAAGCTCGTAAATCCGGGAAAAGGCGCGGGATATCCCGAGGCTGGCGCTTACAGCTTGAAATAGCAGCCAGGCAAGACCCTGTGTATAACGGGACACCTTCCGCCACGGGCCGCTTGACAAGGCGCGGGCGCAAGGCCATCAGCAAGCCGTCAAGCGGAACCTCGATCGCCGCCTTCGGCTTGCCATGAATCCAAAAGGATCGATTGACAGGGAGAAATCATGAAAGTTGCTTTCAAGAGCCTCATTGCGGCTGCCGCCTTCATTGCCGCGGGTGCAGCCAGCGCCGCCACCGTGACCGTCACGCTGGGCCAGACCGTCTACAAGGGCCACACGCTGTCGGGCAGCGAAGTGCTGACCTTGGGCCCGGATGCCAATGCCTGGCTTGACACGATCAAGGGCACGGTCGCTGCCAATGGCGCCGGTGTCGTCACCGCCACACAGGACGCGGACGGCTTCTACACCGACATCACCATGACGGCCCCGCTGGTGTCGCTCAACGTGGATGATGCAAGCGACAACTTGCAATCGCTGGCTGGCAGCGGCGGCATCACGTTGACGGCACCTGCGATGCGCTACATCGCGTCCGGCGGCTCTCTCACGCTCACGGATCTGAACGTGGACCTCAACACCAAGAAGGTGTACGCCACCGTGATCGGTGCCAATGGCGTGGGCACCGTGACCAACGTGCCGCTGTGGGACATCGATGCCGTTCTGGGCCCGACCAACATCGCCTTGCCCGCCAATGGCAGCGGCACGTTCAACCTGGCCCTGCAGGGCCTGCACCTCACAGCCGACGGCACCACCAAGTTCGTGAGCTCGCTGGGCCTGGCCCGACTGGGTCAGGCGGCCTTGGCGGCCGTCAGCGACTTCGGCAGCATCGCCATGACCCTCGACTCGGTGGTCACGCTGCCCCCCGTTGCCTGCAAGGTGAGCTTCAAGACCACGACCTTGAACACCTCCTCGCCCTTGTTCAACACCGAGGTCACGGTGTCCAACAACACCAGCAACGCCGCAACGGGCTGGACTGTGAACTGGACGTATGGCAAGCCCACGCTGCTGGTCAATGTCAAGAACGCCAAGCTGAGCAACAAGTCGCTCAAGGCCTACACGGCTCAACCTGTGGCCACCAACGCCACCGTGGCAGCCGGCGCTTCGACCACGTTCAGCTTCCGCGGTTATGCCGGTGGCACCATCCCGGCCATCAGCGATGTGTCGGCCACGCTGGGTGGCCAGACTTGCGCGGTGAGCGGGCAGTAAGCAGACAGCTGCCAGGGGCAAGCCCTGGCTTGTTTCGCGATGCGTCAACCCGGCCCTTCGTGGCCGGGTTTTTTCATGCCGACAGGCATCGGGCAGAATCCGCCACCATGTCCCGCCTGTTTTTCATGCTGTCTCGCTGGCCTCTGGCCGTGCTGCACCCGCTGGGCAGCCTGCTGGGCTGGCTGGCCTACCTGCTGTCGCCCTCGTACCGCCAGCGCCTGAAGGCGCACACGAAGGCCGCGGGCATGGGCACCTGGCAGCGCTGGGCGGCCGTGGCCCATGCGGGCAAGATGGTGGGCGAGTTGCCGCGCCTGTGGGGCCGCCCGCGTGAGCAGGCACTGGGCGACACGGTGCAGTGGCGCCACCCTGAAGCCGTGTCCCAGGCCTTGGATGAAGGCCGCGGCCTCTTGCTGCTGACCCCGCACCTGGGCTGCTTCGAGATCACGGCGCAGGCCTATGCCGAGCGCTTTGGCAGCGTCAAGCCCGTCACCGCCTTGTACCGCCCGGCCAAGCAGGCGTGGCTGGCCGAGATGATGCGCGAATCCCGCAACCGCCCCGGCATGCTGACCAGCCCGGCCACCCTCAGCGGCGTGCGCAACATGCTGCGAGCGCTGAAAAAGGGCGAGACTGTGGGCCTGCTGCCCGATCAGGTGCCACCAGAAGGCATGGGCGTGTGGACCGACTTCTTTGGCCGCAGGGCCTACACCATGACCATGGCCGCCAAGCTGGTCGCGCAGACGCGCTGCGCCGTGGTGCTGCTGCGCGGCGAGCGCCTGGGGCTGCTGGCGCGCTGGCGACTCGGTTGCGACTACATCGTGCACGCCACCCGTGTGTCGCCTGATGTCGAGCAAGTGCTGGCCTCCGGGGATGCGGCACAATCCGCCGCCGCCGTGAACCGGCTGATGGAAGAGATGATCATGCAAGCACCCGAGCAGTACCTGTGGGGCTACAACCGTTACAAGCAGCCCCGCGCCGAGATCCTGACCTCGGCCGCCGGCGGTGAAGCGCAAACCTGATGATGATCAAGCAAGCGCTGTCTCAAACCGGCATCCGCCTCGCCCTGGGCATCTTGTGGTTGCTGCACTGGCTGCCGCTGCCCGCGCTGGCGGCCATCGCACGCGGCATGGGCGCCCTGCTCTACAAGCTGGCCAGGTCGCGCCGGCGCATTGGCTTGCGCAACCTGGCGCTGTGCTTCCCCGACATGCCGCAGGCCGAGCGAGAAGCCTTGCTCCGTGCGCATTTCGGCTGGCTCACGCAAAGCCTGCTGGACCGCGCGGTGCTGTGGTGGGCTTCGCCTGCGCGCATCAAACGCCTCATCCACGTGGAAGGGGACATCGACCTGGCCGAGCGCGAGATGCAGACCACCGGCCGCCCCACCATGTGGCTGTGCCCGCACTTCGTGGGCCTGGATGTGGCCGGTGCGGCCATCCTCTTGTGCCAGAAACGCCCCGGCGCCTCGATCTACCAGACGCAGAGCAACCCGCTGATGGACAAGCTCATGAAGCGCGGGCGCCTGCGCTTTGGCAATGCCGAAATCTTCCCACGCAGCGACTCGGTCAAGCCCTTGCTGCGCGCCATCAAGGACGGCCGTGGTTTCTTCAACCTGCCTGACATGGACTTCGGCGCCAAGGATGCGGCCTTCGTGCCCTTCTTCGGCGTGCCGGCGGCCACCTTGCTGGCCCCATCGCGCATGGCCCGCATGATGAACATGGTGGTGCAACCCGTGATCGCGGAACTGTTGCCAGGTGGCCGTGGCTGGCGCGTGCACTTCATGGCGCCGCTGGCGGATTTCCCCACCAAAGATGCAGAGTCTGACGCGACACGAATGAATCACTTCATCGAGTCAGAAATTCTCAAGCAACCCGCCCAATACCTCTGGGTGCACAAGCGTTTCAAGACCCGCCCCGAAGGCGAAGCCGGCTTCTATTGACCTGGCGTGATCTGACGCAAGAAATTACCCTGCACTGACTCAAGTTGTGCCCCCCCCGAACCGATACCAAGCGAAGCTCGTATTGGTTAGAGGAGTGCCAGTTCATGGCCTGGATCGCATGGCTTCGTGGTTTTTCCATTCGCTCTCGTCTGCTGGCTTGCATGGCACTCGTGGTGGGCATCGGGTGCACCATCGGTGGCGCGATGAGCTGGCAGCTGCTGTCGCTCAAGGGTGAACTGGATTCGTTCGCCAGCCAGGAGTTCGCCGCCACGCAGCGCATGACCACGCTGGCCCTGAGCCTGGGCGAGCTGCGCGGCCGAGAGAAAACCACCATCATCGCCACCGGTGATTCGGTGACCGCGGCCGACCAGTTCAAGGCCTGGAAAGCCGCCTTGGCCGCCACGATCAAGGCCACTCAGGCGCTGGCCGAAGCCGCCCCCACCCCTGAGATCAAGCAACAGGCCCAGACGCTGGAGGGCAAGCTCAACAGCTACGGCAAAGGCCTGGAGCCCACCCTGGAGCTGATCACCTCATCGGCCCTGACATCGGCCGCCGAGGCTTACCAATCCAGCGAGCCGGCCCGCGCCGAGGCCGATGCGGTCGAGGCCATCACCGCCAGGCTCAATGAGGCGGTCACCAAGGTGGCCGAGGCCCGACGTGCCAATGCCGGTACAGCCGCCAAGCACGCCATCATGTGGCTGTGGGGCCTGCTGATGTCGCCCGGCATCGTCTTCCTGCCGCTGATGGGGCTGACCATCGTGTCGATCACGGCGCCCTTGCGCCGGGCCGAAGCCATCACCCAGGCCATCTCCCACGGTGACCTGACCCAAGAGATCGACAGCCAAGGCCAGGACGAAATCGGCCGCCTGCTGAGCTCCATGGCGCACATGCAGGACGGCTTGCGCGAGATGGTGGCGTCGGTGCGCGAATCCTCCGAGAGCATGCTCACCGCCTCGACCGAGATCGCCGCCGGCAACCAGGACCTGTCGCAGCGCACCGAGCAGACCGCTGCCAACCTGCAGGACACGGCGTCGTCCATGGACGAGCTGAGCAAGACGGTGGAGCACTCGGCCGAATCGGCCCATGTGGCCAATGTCCTGGCCGACACCGCCAGCCAGCGTGCCGAACAAGGTGGCCAGGTGGTCGAAAGCGTGGTCACGCAGATGCAGGACATCAGCACCGCCTCGCGCCAGATCGTCGACATCATCGGCGTGATCGACGGCATCGCCGTCCAGACCAACATCCTGGCGCTCAATGCGGCGGTGGAA
>JACPOH010000181.1 GCA_016185075.1 Aquabacterium sp.
CAGCGCCTGCCCGCACGCCTCTACCCCATCCAGCCGCCCATCTCCGCCAGGACCGGTGACCAGGAGCTGCCCAAGTTCCAGTTCAATGCCGACCTCTGGGCCAAGGGTGTGAAGGCGCCTGGCCAGAAGCAAGGCGAGCGCAGCATCTTCAAGGGCGACGCCAACGTGCAGGGCTACCAGCTCAACCCCTATGGCTACGACCCCAGCCAGCAACTGATCACCTACTACCCTAGCTACCTGGTCACCATCAGGCACCCGGGCAGCTGCTTCCAGTACGACCGGCTCAAGCTCAAGGGCGTGCTGGGCACCACGCAGAAGGCGGGCTTCGACGGCATCGACCAGCGCATTGAAAAACTGCTGCTGCCCGCCGTGCAGTTCACGCTCAACAAGAGCCTGGTCAACGAGCTGACCTGCGCCCCACCCATCACGCTGGACCCGGCCTTCCTCGGTGCCCGCTACCTCATCATCACCCACCCCAACTTCAAGGCTGCGGCCGATGCGCTCAAGGCCCACAAGGAAGCCCTGGGCATCTCCACACGTGTGGTCACCACCAGTGAGATCACCGGGGCAGGTGCCAACGCCACCGATGCCCAGATCCGCAACTGGATCAGCAGCTACTACAACAGCCACCTCGTGCGGCCCAAGTGGGTGCTGTTCATGGGGGATGCCGAATACGTGCCCACGCACTACGACGCCAAGAACATCTGGGACAGCGCGAAGAACGCCGGTGACATCTGGTTCGGCCAGTTCCTGCCGGGTGCCACGGCCACCACCATCCCGCCGTTTGGCATCGGCCGCATCCCGGTGGACACGCTGGCCCAGGCCAACACGGTGGTGTCCAAGGTGATGGCGTTCGAGAACGCGCCACCGGCCAACCCCATCTTCGGGCAGGACTTCTACAGCCGACTGACCTTTGCCTCCTACTTCCAGGGCAGCGGCAGCACCGACCAGCGCTGGTTTGTGGAGACCACCGAGCGGGTGCGCGACCATGCTGTGGGCCTGGGCTACAGCGTGCCCCGCCTGTACACCGCCTCCAGCACGGCCAACCCGATGTTCTACAACAGCGGCGCCCCCATGCCCGCGGCCCTGAACAAGCCCGGCTTCGCCTGGAACGCCACCCGCACCGACATCGCCAATGCCATCAACCAGGGTTCGGCACTGGTCTACCACCGCGACCACGGCTGGTGGGATGGCTGGGGCGACCCCTCGTTCAGCACCAGCGACCTGTCCCTTGTATCGGTGAGCAACAACCAGTACCCGGTGGTGTTCAGCATCAACTGCGCCAGCGGTGTGTTCGACAACGAAACCGTGGACCTGCCGGGCAACATCTGGGGCATGGGCTACGGCATGTCGGCCAGCACCACCTACTGGGCCGAAGCTTTCCTGCGCAAGGCCGATGGCGCCCTGGCCGTGATCGGCGACAGCCGCCAGAGCAGTACCACCGACAACAACCAGCTCACGCTGGGCCTGTTCGATGGCGTCTTTCCCGGCCTGATCACCACCTATGGCACCAGCAGCCCGGTGCAACGCCTGGGTGACCTGCTCAACTACGCCAAGGCCTATGTGGCCGACGTTGCCAACGGCTCGCAAGCCAACCAGCACCCGCTGGACAGCTCGCAAAGCCGCCCTGGCATCGTCAACCTGCAGCAAGAACTCAACATATACAACCTGCTGGGCGACCCGACCGTCAAGCTGCGCGTGGCCCCGCCGTGGAAGTTCAGCATCCCCATCATCACGCTGGAATCGAATCTGGCGAAGATCAAGGTGCCCTTCCAGCCCGGCTGCCTGACCTGCCCGCCCAATCTGGCCAAGCCTGAGTGGATCACCGCCATCGCCATCGACCCGGCCACCGGTAACGCCATTGGCCGCGGCCTGGTCGACGACAACGGCAACGGCTCGATCGACCTGGGTGACTTCAAGGGCAACAACGTCTGGGTGCGCGTGGGCTCGCCTGACGGTGCCACCACGCAAGCGGCCGCAATCGAGACCGACACCGATGGCGACGGCATTCCCGACAGCCGCGACAACTGCATCCTCGTGCCCAACAAGGACCAGCTCGACACCGACGGCGACGGTTATGGCAACGCCTGCGATGCCGACCTGAACAACGATGGCTTCGTCAACTCGCTGGACCTGTCGGCCATGCGCAACCAGTTCGGCAAGCGCAAAGTGCCGGGCGACCTCAACGGCGACGGCATCGTCAACTCACTGGACATCAGCCTGTTTGCCAAGCTCTTCGGCAAGGCGCCCGGCCCCTCGGCCTTCCATCTTGAAACCATCACGCGCAAGTGAGCGCCCCCACTCTTCCCTGAAGCTCAACGGAGATCACCATGAAACTGCATCACACCTTCCTGGCCTCGGCCGCCCTGTTTGCCTGCCTGGCCACGCAAGCCCAGACCGTGTCCATCACACCATCGATCACCAACGTGAACCTGGGCGACACCTTCTCGTTGGACGTGGCCGCCACGGGCTTCCCCAACAAGGTCTTCGGCGGGGGCTACAACCTGGCCTTTGACCCGGCCATCCTGCAGCTCGATGCCATCACCATCCCGGCTTCCTGGGAGTTCGCTCGCTCAACCGGCCTGCTGGACCCCGCCAGCGGCACGGTCAGCGACGTGTACTTCAACACCTTCGTGGCCCCTGTACAGGGTAACTTCCAGACGGCCACCCTGAAGTTCACGGCCATTGGCAGCGGCACCTCGGCCATCACGGTGAGCGAATCAGGCTCCTTCCCCTTTGGTGACGAGTTCGGCAACCCGGTGGCGGTCACCTATGTCAACGGCAGCGTGAACGTGGCGGCCGTGCCCGAACCCGGCAGCCTGTCCCTGCTGTTGACCGGCGTGGCCTGCATGAGCCTGATCGGCTGGCGCCGACGCGTCTGAGCCCGGCATACCCCGGCACACAACACACTGCGGCATCTGGCCGCCAGGGCGACCACTGGCACCAGATTCAAGGGCCTTCGCGAAGCGGGGGCCCTTTTTTGTCGCATCGCCGTGGACGACGCACCCGACTTCGCTTAGGGTTGGGCATCCAAGCCGATTGCCTGCCCACGATGCGCCTGCTGCCACGCCCCTTGAACACCCTGCTCAGCGTGCTGGCCCTGCTCCTGCCAGCTGCGGCACACGCTGCCGACCCCAAGCTGTGCGTCTTCGATCTGCAAGGCGCCAGTGGCGACATGTTCAACGCCGCCAAGGACTACGCACTGGCCATGCAGGGGGCCGGCTTCAACCTGGCGCTCAAATCCTATGTGGACGAGCGTGTGGCGGTGGACGACTTCCGCACCGGGCAATGCGATGCGGTGCTGGCCACGGCCTTTCGCACCCGTGCCTTCAACCCGGTCACGGCCGCCACCGACTCGTTTGGCGCAGCCCTGATCCTGCGCCAGGGCAAGGTCGACCATGCGGCTGGGCACGAGGTCATCCGCACGGCCAGCCAGATCTTCAACGCGCCATCGGCATCCAGCTATGTGGTGCAAGGCAAGTACGAAATGGCCGGCCTGATCGATGTCGGCGCCGTGTACGCCGTGGTGCGCGACAAGCGCATGAACACACCCGAGGCCATGGCCGGCAAGAAGATCCTGGCCTTTGATCACGACAAGGCCCAGGCCCATCTGATACTCAAGGCGGGCGCACAACCCGTCACCGCGGACGTCACCAACTTTGCCAACAAGTTCAACAACGGCATGGCCGACATGGCCGCCGCACCGGCGATTGCCTTCAAGCCGCTGGAACTGCTCAAGGGCATGGGGCCACAAGGTGCC
>JACPOH010000182.1 GCA_016185075.1 Aquabacterium sp.
CATCTCGTTGTACAGCTGGAAGCCCACTTCCATCATGTTGCCGCTCTGGTTGTCGCCCATCACCTCACCAGCACCGCGGATCTCCAGGTCGTGCATCGCCAGGTAGAAGCCCGAGCCCAGCTCTTCCATGTTCTGGATGGCGTCCAGGCGCTGCGCGGCCTGCTTGGTCAGACCTTCGACATCGGGCACCAGCAGGTAGGCATAAGCCTGGTGGTGGGAGCGGCCCACGCGGCCTCGCAACTGGTGCAGCTGGGCCAGGCCGAACTTGTCGGCGCGGCTGATGACGATGGTGTTGGCCGAAGGCACGTCAATGCCGGTCTCGATGATGGTCGAGCACAGCAGCACGTTGTGGCGCTGGGCCACGAAGTCGCGCATCACGCGCTCCAGCTCGCGCTCGGGCATCTGGCCGTGGGCAATGGCGATGCGCGCTTCGGGTATGAGCTCGGCCAGCTTGTCGCGCCGGTTCTCGATGGTCTCCACCTCGTTGTGCAGGAAGTAGACCTGGCCGCCACGCTTCAACTCGCGCAGCACGGCTTCGCGGATGGTGTTGCTGCTCTCGCTGCGCACGAAGGTCTTGATGGCCAGGCGACGCTGCGGTGCGGTGGCGATCACCGACAGATCACGCAGGCCTTCCATCGCCATGCCCAGGGTACGCGGGATGGGCGTGGCGGTCAGCGTGAGCACGTCGATGTCGGCGCGCATGGCCTTGATGGCCTCTTTGTGGCGCACCCCGAAGCGGTGTTCTTCGTCGATGATCAACAGGCCCAGGCGCTTGAACTTGACCGTGTCACTCAGCAGCTTGTGCGTGCCGATGACGATGTCGATGCTGCCGTCTTCCAGGCCTTGCATGGCCTGCTTGATCTCTTTGGCTGACCGGAAGCGTGACATCTCGGCCACCTTCACCGGCCACTGAGAGAAGCGGTCCGAGATGTTCTGGTAGTGCTGTTCGGCCAGCAGGGTGGTGGGTGCCAGCAGCACGACCTGCTTGCCGCCGGTGACAGCCACAAACGCCGCGCGCAGGGCGACCTACGTTTTGCCGAAGCCCACGTCACCGCAGACCAGACGGTCCATCGGGCGGGGGCTGATCATGTCCTGGATGACGGCATGGATGGCGGCGCGCTGGTCGGCGGTTTCTTCAAAGCCGAAACTGGCGGCAAAGGCCTCGTAATCCTGTGCCGAGAAGCGCGGCGCGGCGCGCGTAGATGTTGAGCAGCTCGGCGGCCGAGTCGCGCACCTGCTCGGCGGCCTTGCGCTTGGCCTTGTCCCATTGCGGCGAGCCCAGCTTGTGCAGCGGCGCTTCTTCGGCGCTGACGCCGGTGTAGCGGCTGATCAGGTGCAGTTGCGACACGGGCACGTACAGCACGGCCTTGTCGGCGTACTCCAGATGCAGGAACTCGGAGGGGCCATCGCCCAGGTCCAGGTTGATCAGGCCCTGGTAGCGGCCGATGCCGTGGTTGCTGTGCACGACCGGGTCGCCCACATTCAGCTCGCTCAGGTCCTTGATGAGCGAGTCCAGATCGGTGACCTGTTCTGACTTGCGGCGCCGGCGCGTGGTGGGCGTGGCGTCGAACAACTCAGTCTCGGTGACGAACTGGATACCGGCCTTGGCGTTGGCCGGGTCGTTCCAGATGAAGCCGGCAGCCAGCGGGGCAGCGGTGATGGCGTGGCGCTGGTCGCTGTCGACAAAGGCCTGCAGCGTGTCGATGCTGGGCAGGTTGATGCGGTGGTCGCGCAGCAGCTCCATCAGGCTTTCGCGGCGGCCGGCGCTCTCGGCCACCACCAGCACGCGTTGCCCGGCCTTGTCGGTCTTGTCTATGTGTTGTTCGAGCTTGCGCAACGGGTCCTGGCCGCCGCGCTCCACGCTCAAGTCAGGCAAGGGGCGGGCCCATTCTGTGGGCTCGGTGCCGCGTACAACGAGCTGTGCATGCGCGTTGGCCAAGGCGAAGAAGTCGTCCACCTTGAGGAAGATGTCTTCGGGCGGCAGCAGTGGGCGCTCGGGGTCATGTTGCAGGAAGCGGTGGCGTTCCTTGGTCTCGGTCCAGAAGCGGCGCAGGGCTTCGTCGATGTCGCCATGCAGCACCACCACAGCCTGCTCGCCCAGGTGCTGGAACAGCGTCGAGGTCTCATCAAAGAACAGGGGCAGGTAGTACTCGATGCCTGCGGTGGCCACGCCCGTGCCGATGTCCTTGTAAATGCGGGATTTGGTCGGGTCACCCTCGATGCGCTCGCGCCAGCGCTTGCGGAAGGCACCGCGCGCGGCCTCGTCCATCGGGAACTCGCGCCCAGGCAGCAGGCGCACTTCGGGCACGGGGTAGAGGCTGCGTTGCGAGTCCGGGTCGAAGGTGCGGATGGAGTCGATCTCGTCACCGAACAGGTCCACGCGGTAGGGCACCAGCGAAGGGCCGTGGTGGCCGGCAGCAGCACCACGTCCACGCCGGTGTCTGACTTCACGCCCTGCTGGATGCGCCACAGCGTGGCCAGGCGCTCCGAGATCAGGTCCTGGTGGGGTGAGAAGGTGTCGTAGGGCAGCGTTTCCCAGTCCGGGAAAACGGCGCAGCGCAGATCCGGCACGAAGAACGCCATTTCGTCGAGCAGGCGCTGGGCGTCGGCCGGGTCGGCCGTCATCACGGCTGTGAGCTGGCCCTGAGCCTTGCGGTGTTGTGCGAAGTGGGCCAGCAGCAGGGCGTCACCCGAGCCCGCAGGGCGCGGCACGGTGAAGCGTTTGCCAGGGGCGATCGAAGGCAGGGGCAGGGCGGGCAGCATGGCGTGCAGAAATGACAATAGCCCGGTCACAAGGGTGGCCGGGCGTGTGAGGCGAATTCAAACTCAATCCAGAACGCATTTTAGGTGGGGGACAATCACCCCATGTCTCTGACGATTGCTTCACACGAATTCAAACCCCGTGCGTTTGCCTTGGTCCCCTGCGCTGGCGTAGGTGAGCGGGCGGGCGTGGGCGGGCCCAAGCAGTACCACCCGGTGGCTGGCAAGGCTGTGGTGGCCCACACATTGGCGGCGTTGGCCGCCGTGCCACGGTTGGATGCCACGCTGGTGGTGCTGTCGCCTGACGACGCACGGTTCGAGCAGCACGTGCCGGGTTTTGAGGGCGAGCGGGCTTGGGTGGCCCGCGTGGGGGGCGCTTCTCGCGCAGAAAGCGTGGCCAACGGCCTGACCGAGTTGCTGGCCCGGGGCGCGCAGCCTCACGATTGGGTGCTGGTACACGACGCCGCGCGTTGCTTGATTCAGCCGGATTGGGTCGAGCGCCTGATGGATGCCTGTGAGGACGATGAAGTCGGAGGGCTGCTGGCCTTGCCACTGGCCGACACGCTGAAGGCCGCCGTGGTGGGGGAGCAAGGCGAGGCCCGCGTGCAGGCCACCGTGGACCGCGCCGGCAAGTGGGCTGCCCAGACGCCGCAGATGTTCCGGCTGGGCCTGTTGCGCCCGGCCTTGCTGTCTGCACTGGCCGATCCGGAAACCGCCGCAGCCATCACCGACGAGGCCAGCGCCATCGAGGCGCTGGGGCACCAACCTCGGCTGGTGCCTGGCGCCTATGACAACTTCAAGGTCACTTGGCCGGGCGATTTCGCTTTGGCCGCGCGTCTGCTGGCAACGCGCTGAGCCGCTTGCCTAACGCAATCTGAAGACGCCAACGGCTTGCGCCAATTTGCGTGTGTCGGCTTTCAAGGTGGCTGCGGCGCTAGACGTGTGCTGAACCAGCGTGGCATTGCGTTGCGTGGCTTCATCCAACTCATTGACGGACGCATTGACCTGTCCCACACCATGTGTTTGCCGGTCGCTGATGTCGCTGATGGCGCTGATCAGCCCACTGACTTGTTGCACTTGCCGGATCAAGTCACCCATGGTTTGGCCCGCCTCACCTACGAGCGTGCTGCCTGCGTGGACTTTCTCGGCGCTGGCCTGAATCAGCGATTTGATTTCCCGGGCCGCTGTGGCGCTGCGTTGCGCCAGGGCGCGTACCTCACTGGCCACCACGGCAAAGCCTCGACCTTGCTCTCCCGCTCGCGCCGCTTCCACCGCTGCGTTCAACGCCAGGATGTTGGTCTGGAAGGCGATGCTGTCAATCACGCCGATGATGTCCGATATCTTGTTGGACGACGCCGAAATATCCTGCATGTTGCTCACGACTTGAGCCACCACATCGCCACTGCGGGTTACGCCTTGGGATGTCTGACTCACCAGCGCATTGGCTGTTTTGGCCGACTCCGCTGATTGCTTGAACGTGGCGGCGAGCTCCTCCATGGCCGAGGTCGTTTCGTGCAGGGTATGGGCTGCACGGTCTGTGCGGTCGCTCAAGTCCTGGTTGCCGCTGGCGATTTCTTCACTGGTGGATTCGATGTTGCGCACCGTCTCCAAAATACCGTGCACCAGTTCGCTCAGCTTTTGCTGCATGCCAGCCATGCTTTCCAGCAGCATGCCGATTTCATCGTGGCGCGTCATCGCGATGGATGTTGTCAGATCCCCTTGTGCCACCCGGCGGGCCACATCGACAGCCGCCTTGACTGGCTCGGTCACGCTGAGGGCCAGCTTCCAGGCCAGGACGGCTGATATCGCCACGGCAAGGGCCAGCACAACGCTGCCAACTCCCAAGGCAGACCAAAGCCGTTGCCTGGATTGATTCTTTTGCTCGGCCAACGCGCTGATCTGTAGTTCCTGGGCGCGCTTGATCGTGTCAGACAAACCGCGCATCTTGCCTTGCAGGTCTCTGTCAAACAGGGCTCTGGCTTGCTCGGTCCTGTGTGCCTTGTACAAACGCGAAAACTTGACCAAGGTAACCAGGATGCCGCTGCTGTGGTTGCCCAGTTCTTCGGCCAGCTTGCGGCTTTCAGCGTCGCCTTTGTTGAGCATGTTTTGCAACAACTCGATTTGTTGGCCGATGGTCGTGCGTCCTGCTTCGATCTTGTTCAGCGCGGCGTTGCTGGCGGTTTCGTCAGATGCCAGGATGGTGTCTCTGGCGGCCAGATTGACGCGATCCACTTCCGTGCCGACGGCTTGCAGTTGTGTGAGTTGTGGCACTGACGTGTCGAGTACCGAGGCAAACTGCCTGTCTTGCTGCCACAACTGCCATGCGCCGGCCAGACTCAATGCCAGCATCAACAGGCTCATGGTGGCAAAGCCTGCAGCCAGCCTGATGCCCAGCCTGCCCCCAAACCAACGGCGCCAGGTTTGAAGGTGCGATACGGTCCAACTGCTCATGGCGCTCCCTCGCTCCATGTTGCTGCAGCGCGCGCAGTTTGGGCGCGGACAATGTCCTGGGCCATCGCGCTGACAGGTGTGTTGATCTTGTAGACGCGGGCGACCCGCATGTTGTCATCGAGCAGATACCAGCGTGAACTGTGCTCCAGCGTGCCCGACGCTGATTGACTCGCTACGCCATAGCGCTTGGCTGCTTGCTCGATCTGCCTGGGCGTGCCCGTCAGTCCAATGATGCGCGGGTCGAATGCCGATAAATACTGCGCCAGTGCTGCTGGCGTGTCACTCAAGGGATCGAGTGTCACAAACAGCACGGCAGGAGGCTTGCGTGAGCGAAAGCCCGCCAACAGTTGCTGCGCCTGAGCCATGGCAACGGGGCAGGTGTTGGAGCATTGTGTGAAGCCGAAAAACACCAGAGCGACCGAACCTCGGATGTCTTGCAAAGAAAATGACTGGCCCGTCTGCCTGGTCAAGTCAAGCGGTCCACCCAAGTTTGATAGCGGGGGCTCGCCATGTTGATAGAGCCCTTGATGTCGAGGGCTCGAGGCGG
>JACPOH010000081.1 GCA_016185075.1 Aquabacterium sp.
ATGATGCTGTTGCGCCTCCAGCGCCTCCAGCAGACGTGCGGGCGCCAGCACGCCATTGCACACCAGGATCTCGCCCAGCCGGATGTCATGCACATGGTGCACGCGCTCCTTGGCTGCTCGCCAGACCTGGGCCATGTCCCGCAGCACCACGGGCTGGCCGTCTGGCGAAACGAAGTAAAGCGGAACGTTGGGGTGCGATTTCATGTGGCCGGTCAAAGTCGGGGCATCCTGTGGATATCGGCATGCCTTGGCCCCGGTGTACCGTCTGTGAGGCGTCCGCGTGAATTCCTGCCAGACCGGCCACGGTGGTGCCCCGCCCCTGCGCGCGCAGGGGCGTTGTGGCTACGCCCGGACGCGATCGTTTACTTGCTGCCGCCGGCGGGTGCCGCCACCTTGGGGGCCAGCATCACACGCGTCTTGCCACCCGTGGTCACCAGAATGACGGCATCACCAGGGTTGAAGGTCTCCGTGCCCTTGGCCTGCACGATCGAGCGGCGTTGGCCATTGGCCGTCTGCAGCAGGATTTCGACCGCATCTTCACGCGTACCAAAGCGCTCAACGGCGTTGCCCACCACCGCACCGACCACGGCACCGGCCACACCGATCATGGCCGAGCTGCGGTTATTGCTCGACGCGCCCACACCTGCAGCGCCGCCCAGCACGCCACCGGTCACCGCACCGGCACCGCTCTGGCTGCCCTCGACCACAACGGGGCGCACATTGAGCACCACGGCGTCTTCCACCTGAGACATGCGCTGCGCGTTCTCAGGCTTGATCACGTCAGGGCTGGTGGTCGAACAGGCCGCCAGCACGCACAGGGACACGGCGGCAACCGACTTCATGGTGAGTTGCAGAACTTGCTTCATAAAAGTCTCGCTTCAAAGGACGATATGGGCATCGCAGCGACGCCCGATTTCGGCACTGTAGCGCAGTCGTGCGAGCCTTTTGTAAAGCAAGGCCTAAAGCAAAGCCGCGTCAATCGTCGATACCGAGTTCCTGGATCTTGCGGGTGATGGTGTTGCGCCCGATGCCCGGCTTCTGTGCTGCTTCGATGCGCCGCCCACGGGTCAAGTCCAGCGCCGTGTGGATCAAACTGGCTTCGAACTGCCGTGTCAGCACATCCCAGACATCGGGCTGGCCGGCCTCCAGGCGCACGCGGGCGTCGCGCTCCAGATCCTTGAGCCACGTCGGGGCACTTGCCACGCCCGCAGGCGACAGGCCTGCATCGACCGGCTGTGTGGCCGCCACGACCGGCGTACTGAAAGACGCTGGCGGGGGCTCCGTCGGCGGTGCGGCCCATGGGTCGACAACAGGACGCGCCACGTCGACGGGCGTCGGCACGTGCACCACCACCTCGGCTGCCGGCGCTTCGGGCTGCAGCGCAGCAGGCGGCGCAACATAGGCCTTCTCGTCCAGCAATTCAGGCGGCAGGTCCTTGGTCTCGATGACCTGGGCTGGCGCCATCACCGTCAGCCAGTGGCAGATGTTTTCAAGCTGGCGGACGTTGCCGGGGAAGTCAAACGCGGCCAGACGTGCGAGCGCCTGCTCGGAGATGCGCTTGGCCTCCACACCCAGGTCCTTGGCGCTCTTTTGCAGGAAGAAGCGGGCCAGTGTGGGAATGTCCTCGCGGCGCTCGCGCAGAGCAGGCAGGCGCAGGCGGATCACGTTCAGGCGGTGGAACAAGTCCTCGCGGAACACACCCTGGCGGACGCGGTCTTCCAGGTTCTGGTGGGTGGCCGCGATCACGCGCACATTGCTCTTGAGCGGGTGGTGGCCGCCCACGCGGTAGAACTGGCCATCACTGAGCACACGCAGCAGGCGCGTCTGCAGATCGAACGGCATGTCCCCGATTTCGTCGAGGAACAAGGTGCCGCCATCGGCCTGCTCGAAGCGCCCGCGGCGCATGGTCTGCGCACCGGTGAAGGCACCGCGCTCATGGCCGAACAGCTCGGACTCCAGCAGATCCTTGGGGATGGCTGCCGTGTTGATGGCCACAAACGGCCCGTTGCCACGGGGGCTGTGCTTGTGCAGCGCGCGCGCCACCAGCTCCTTGCCCGCGCCGGACTCGCCGGTGATCAGCACGGTCACATTGCTCTGGCTCAGACGCCCGATGGCGCGGAACACATCCTGCATCGCCGGGGCCTGGCCCAGCATCTCGGGCATCTGCGTCACGCGCTCGTCGATCACCTCTTCGCGCACGCTCTCGTCCACTGCGCGGCGAATCAGCTCGACAGCCTTGGGCAGATCAAACGGCTTGGGCAGGTACTCGAACGCGCCGCCCTGGAAGGCCGACACGGCGCTGTCCAGGTCCGAGAAGGCCGTCATGATGATGACGGGCAGTCCCGGCCGCTTTCGCATTCGATGGTGCCTTGATGCTGTTGAACGAAGGTTTGCGCCAAAGTCAGGCCCAGGCCGGAACCACCCTCGCGCCCCGACACCAGCGGGTAAAAGATGCGATCGCGGATGGCTTCCGGTATGCCCGGGCCGTTGTCCTCAATATGCAAGACCAATGCCAGGCGGTGCGAATGGCGGTTGATCGTCACCCGTCGTGCCGCACGGGTACGCAGGATCAGCCTGGCATCTCCCGCCGCAATGCGCTCGGACAAGGCCTGCGCCGCGTTGTGCGCGATGTTCAACACAGCCTGAATCAACTGCTCGCGATCGCCGCGAAACTCAGGCAATGAGGTGTCGTAATCTCGCTGGACCTTCAGGCCCTTGGGAAACTCCGCCAGGATGAGTGCACGCACACGCTCGCACACCTCGTGGATGTTGACGTCGCCCACCAGATGCGGGCGGCGGTGCGGCGCCAGCAGGCGGTCCACCAGCAGCTGAAGGCGGTCGGCGCCGCGGATGCCTCCGAGCGGGTTCTTGATCTCGTGCGCGAGATTGCGGATGAGCTCCTTGTTGGCCTGAGCCTGATCCAGCGCCCTCTCCTCACGCTCCTGCCGCGTCTGCTGCTCGATCTCGACCAGCTCGATGAGCACGTGCGCCATGTGGTCCATGCGGGTCACGATGACCTGCACCGGCAGCGGGTCACCCGCCAGCACATGCTGATGGCGTTTGAGTTCGGCCTGCAAGCGGCTCGTGGCGAACTCGTTGCGCGCCACGGCCGCCACGATGTCCCTCAGCAAGGCCGAGTCCACAAACCAGTCGAAGATGGACTCGCGCATCACGTTACGCCGAGACAGGCCCAACACCTCTTCGAACACGGCATTGGCAAACAGGCACTGCCCGCCTGACTCGACGACGGCCACCATGGTGGCCAGGTAGTCAAATGCGGCATAAGCCGAAGGCGCATCCTGCACGCCGCTCGCGCCACCGCGCTTGGCCCCCATCAACGAGGCCCCCGTCTTGCTGGCCATACCCTCAACACCTCATGTACCAAACCCGCTCAACGCAGAGGCGGCTGCAGAGCCCCCCCCCCAACGATGGCTCACTGCGCCGACTTGCCCGCCGGGGCACTGCCCGTCCCCGCCAGGGTGCCCAATTCACGCTTGAGGGCTGCCACATCGGCCTCCTTGCGCGTGATCGCCGCTTTCATCTCGTTGACGCGGTCCTGGTACTTCTGGAAATTGCGCTCGTCGCCCTTGCGATCAGGCTGCCCGTTGTTGTAGTCCTTCTGCAGCGCCGCCAGAGCCTCTTCTTCCTTGCGAAGCTCGGCTTCCAGGATCTTGCGACGGTCCGCATCCCGCGCCTTCTGGTCATCGCTGGACACCTTCTCACCCGCCGCGCCGCTACCCGAAGACGCCGCCGAACGCGCGCCGCCCTTTGGCACCACCGACTGGATCACGGTGATGGGTGCGCCATCCAGCGTCTTGCAGCCTTTCGCGGCGGCCTCCTTGGCTGTCAACGCGTCGGTATACAGGTTGCCGGGGCAACGATAGACCGGTTTGTCTTCCGCACGGGCGGCCCCGTGGGCCACGAGCAGCACGCCCGCCGCCAGCCCCATCCACCAGCCGGAACGCCCGGATGTAACCCGCTCCGACTCAGCCACAGGTAGGTGATTAGCCATATGCGTCATGTTGATTCAGTGAATACCTCGGGTGCCGCACCCGAAATCTGACAGGCAGTATGCACTCAAGCCACGGCAAGCAGTCAACAGCACAAGCCAGTGAGGCCTGCCCACATCGGCTCGCGACACAGAAAACAACACCTGCACAAAGACAAAGGGCGACTTGCGTCGCCCTTGGATCTGGCCCTTGCGGGCCGTGCCTGCATCCCGAAGGATCACAGAGCGTAGTACATGTCGTACTCGACGGGGTGCGTGGCCATGCGGAAACGCGTGACTTCCTGCATCTTCAGTTCGATGTAGGCGTCCAGGTAGGCATCGGTGAACACGCCACCCTTGGTCAGGAACGCGCGGTCCTTGTCCAGGTATTCCAGAGCCTGATCCAGGCTGTGGCAGACGGTCGGCACCAGTGCGTCCTCTTCGGGCGGCAGGTGGTACAGGTCCTTCGTGGCGGCTTCGCCCGGATGGATCTTGTTTTCCACGCCGTCCAGACCAGCCATCATCAGGGCTGCGAAGGCCAGGTAGGGGTTGGCAGAAGGATCGGGGAAACGTGCTTCGATACGACGGCCCTTGGGGTTGGCGACGTAAGGAATACGGATGGAGGCCGAGCGGTTCTTGGCCGAGTAAGCCAGCTTCACCGGGGCTTCGAAGCCAGGCACCAGACGCTTGTACGAGTTCGTACCGGGGTTGGTGATGGCGTTCAGGGCGCGAGCGTGCTTGATGATGCCGCCGATGTAGTACAGGGCGAACTCGCTCAGGCCAGCATAGCCTTCGCCAGCGAACAGGTTCTTGCCGTCCTTCCAGATGGACTGGTGAACGTGCATGCCGGAACCGTTGTCACCGACGATGGGCTTGGGCATGAAGGTGGCGGTCTTGCCGTAAGCATGGGCCACGTTCGTGATCACATACTTTTGCAGTTGCAGCCAGTCAGCGCGCTGAGTCAGGGTGCTGAACTTGGTGCCGATTTCCATTTGACCGGCGTTGGCCACTTCGTGGTGGTGCACTTCGACGGGAATGCCCAGAGATTCGAGGATCAGGCACATTTCCGAACGCATGTCCTGGCCCGAATCAACGGGAGGCACGGGGAAGTAGCCGCCCTTGACGGTGGGACGGTAGCCGCTGTTGCCGTGCTCGTATTCCTTGCCGGTGTTCCAGGCGCCTTCTTCGGATTCGATCTTGAAGAAGCAGCCCGACATGTCGTTGCCCCAACGGATGGAGTCGAACACGAAGAACTCGGGTTCCGGACCGAAGTAGGCGGTGTCGCCCAGGCCCGAAGCCTTCAGGTAGGCTTCAGCGCGCTTGGCCAGCGAACGGGGATCGCGCTCGTAGGGCTTGCCGTCGTGCGGATCGATGACGTCGCAGGTCAGGATCAGCGTGGGCTCTTCGAAGAAGGGGTCGATGTTGGCCGTGTTGGGATCGGGCATCAGCAGCATGTCGGATGCTTCGATACCCTTCCAGCCGGCGATGGACGAACCGTCGAAGGCGTGGCCCGAGGTGAACTTGTCTTCGTCGAAATGGGAAACGGGCACGGAAACGTGCTGTTCTTTGCCACGGGTGTCAGTGAAGCGGAAGTCAACGAACTTGACTTCGTTGTCCTTCACGAGCTTCATCACGTCGGCGACGGTCTTGTTGGCCATCAGGTGCTCCTAGCAAGAGGCGTAATGTGAATGCAAGAGGAATTTGTGTCTGTTTCCAGATCAGAAACAGCGCGCAGTGTAATAGCAGAAAGCGTGCCTCACGGCGATGACAGATCAAGCTTTGCGATTTCAGTCGCGGGTATGCCCCGTGCCCATCGCACCGAAGCGGGTCAAAGCGTCCGATTTGCCATGCACTCGAACCCATCATCTTGCAGATGATGCAACGCCATAGCGGAAACTGCGAGCCCAGATGCCCACAAAAATGCACAATAAATGTGCATTCGACAACTCACGCACCAGATTGCACCAAGCTGGGCAGGCTGAACACCTTGACGGGTGCAAACCGGGCTTCGATGTCCAACATCAACGGCGTCAGCACCGATTCGATGGCGCCGTACACCACCACGGCCTTCTCCGCCAGGCGCCCGTGCCCATGCAATGCCGGATGCAGGTTGTCCAGAACCCAGGCCATCATGGGCCAGGCCATCACAGGAAACCCGGGCAGGAAGTGCACGCGCCCCAGCAGGCTGAAGCCTGGAATCTGGTTGTAGGGGTTGGGGATGATGCTGGCCCCATGCGGGAAGTGGCCCATCTGAAGGCGGCGCAACGTGTCGGCCGAGTCGGGCTCGAAGGGCTTGCCCTCCTCTTCGGCCAGTTGGCGGCAACGCCCCAGAATCAGCTCGCGGGCCTGGGGGTGCAGGGCCAGTTCCGTGCCCAATGCGCGCGCTGCACAGGCCCGCGTGTGGTCATCCGGTGTGGCGCCGATGCCGCCGAACGAGAAGACCACATCGCCGCTGTCGAACGCATGCCGCAGGTCAGCGGTGATGCGCGCCGGGTCGTCGCCGACATAGCGTGCCCAGGACACCGCCATGCCACGCTGCGACAGCAGCTCGATGGCCTTGCTCAAGTGCTTGTCCTGGCGGCGGCCACTGAGGATTTCGTCGCCGATGATGATGAGACCGATCATGGTGTGGGTTCCGTGTTGATGGGCAGCGGGCTGGCACCGGCCTGACGCCGCAGCGCCTGCAAGGCGGGCAGCAGGAAGTGGGCAAACCAGAGGCTGGAAAACGCAAAAACGAGCGTGTAGAGCCAGACCGAGAGCAAGAGCATCAATGGCGCAAGGGCCACGGTCAGCGCGCCCATGGCCGCCCACAAGGCCGTCGGCGCCGCGCCGATGTAGCCGCACAACATGCCCATGCCCAACAGGCTGCGGTGATGCTGGCGCAGCAGTTCATCCCGCTCGGCCGGGGTCGCCAGGTCAACCAGGGTGTCAAAGGCCATCACGCGGTAGGTGAGCCAGCCCCAGATCATGGGCGGCACCAGCAAGGCGAAGGCGGGGATCAGCCACAGGGGCAGGCTGGCCAGAAACAGGCCCAATGCCGTCAGCGAAGCACCCGCGGACCACAGCAGTGAGCGCCACCACGGTGCCTGCTCGCGATCGCGCAACTCGGGCAGGCGTCGCTGGCGAACCAGTTTGACGAGAGCCGGGGTCATCAGGCTGGCCACCAGCAACAGGCACAGCACGATCACCAAGGGCACGGCCAGCAGCACCAGCAGAAACGGCGCGACCATCGTGCGCAGGAAGCTCAAGCCCGCCCCATCCATCCACTCGAGCACCGTGTGGCTGACACCCCAGGTGTCCAGCGCCGTTCGCACCGCGGCCACGCCGGGTGTCCAGCCGAACCAGGTCAGCACGCTCAGGCTGACCGCCGCCAGGATCAACGGCAGCAGCGAGAGGTAGATCACGCGGGGATGCAGGCAATAGGCCAGTGCGCGCCACGCCGCATCGATCATCAAGGCAGCGGAGGACAGCTGCGTGCGCAAGGGCGCATCAAAGGAAGAGGTCGAAGGCATGCCAGCAGCATACCGAAGCTGCAGCATCCAGGCTGGGCCGCGTGCAAACAGGCCTCAGCCCAGCAGGCGCTTCAGGCCAAGCCATTGCTGCGCCCAGAAGCCTTCACCATAGTCACGCCCGCCGCACTCGGGCAGTTGATCCCGAATGCCCGTGGGCTCGAAGCGGCCATCAAAGCGGGCCGTGCCAAACAGCACGTCCCACAAGGGGAACAGGACCGCGAAATTGCAGCCGCCCAGGGTGCCTGGCTGCGCGCCCTCGTGCCCCAGACCGATGGCGTGATGCAGGCGATGAAAGCGCGGCCCCACCAGCAGACGCTCACCCAGCCAACCGAAGCCGACGCGCGTGTTGGCATGCGACAGGTTCTCGATGAGCTGCGTGACGGCCACCACGGCCACAAACTGGCCCGGCGGCACCCCAATGGCGCGGGCCGTGAACGCGATGATCAGGTCACGAAGGATGTCGTCGAGCAGGTGATTGCGGTTGTCGCTCCACATTGTCATGTGGCGCTGGCTGTGATGAACGGCGTGCAGCGCCCACCAGCGGTCAAAGTGGTGCTGCCCGCGGTGGATCCAGTAGTCCACAAAGTCGAACAGGACGAGGTAGAGCACGAAACTCGCCCAGGCGGTGTCGGTCACGCCTGGCCACCAGGGCGCCATCACGGCATCGAGCTGCCAACCGTCTACACCGCTGACACGCGCCAGGCCAAACAGGGCATCCAGCAAAGGCTCGACCGAGAAGAACATCGCCACACGGAACAGGCCCAGGCGGTGAAGCAAGGTGTAGAGGACATCAACCCGCACGGCCGCGCCAGCCGGGCCGCGCTCGACAGGTCGCCAGCGCTGCAAGGGCCCGATGAAGGCCACCATCAGCAGCAACTGGATCACGCCCACCAGCAGCCACCCGGTGGCACCAAACGCGTCCTCAAGCAGGTTGCCCATGCCGAGCGCAAACAGGGCGGGCTGCACGGCGGTCTCAAAAAGCCATTGCTGGAGCTGCCCGAAGGCCTCGGTCAGCGGCGCGATGAAGTGGTCGTCCACCATGTTCAAGGTTGTGCGGGCGCCTTGCCCGCCGAAGCGTATTCTGGGTGCTCGCGCAAGGTCGCAAAACACAAGCCCTTGGCCTTGAGCCCCACGATGAGCGGCTCGAGTACGGCGGGGGCCCAGGGGTCCTGCCGAGACCAGATGCCCAGGTGCATCAGCAGGATGTCGCCAGCGCGGACCTGCTTCAAGGCACGCTGCAGCAGCGCAGCATTGGGGTAGCGCGCGCTGGACAACTCATCGCCGAGAAAACCTGCAGGCGTCCAGGGTACATGCTGCCAGCCGCATGCTTTGGCAGCGGCGACCAAGGCCGGCGAGGTTTTACCCCCGGGGGCTCGGAAGATGGCACGCATGGGCTGCCCCGTCATCTGCATGAAACGCCGTGCCGGCTGTGCCAGCTGGGCACAGTACTGGGCCGCCGTCAGGTGCTGCAACTGGCCAGCCTTGGGGCCGGCCGAGCCCTTGAGCACGAAGCCGCCCGGTTCGTCGGCCACCCAGCTCAGGTGATCCCAGGTGTGCGAGCCGAAATCGTGGCCTTGCGTGGCCAGCACCTTCCACCAAGGTGCCCAGGCGTCGTCCAGCGTGCGGCCCTCGGGGCGCCCCTCCACGGCCTGCGTGCGCTCATTGGCCAGGAAAAAGGTGGCCTTGACTTCATGCCGTTTGAGCGTGTCCACGATCAAAGGCGCCACGCCCATGTGGCCCGTGTCGATCGTCAGATAGACGGGTCGATCACAGCTGGCTTGCGCCATGTGGGCCGCAGCCGCCAACAGGCATCCTGCCAGCAGGCGCAGGCCATGAAAACCAAGCTCAGTTGCGCGGCGCATGATCCAGTGTCCACACGCCATGCGGCGATCGCCCGACGCGAACCTGTCGGATCACCTGTTGCTTGGTGGTGTCGATGAAGGTCAGCTTGCGCGCCCACCGCGAGGTGACCAGGATGGTCTTGCCGTCGGCGAGCAGGTCCATGCAATCAGGGCCACCGGGCGCCGGGTAAGTGGCCACCACGCTCATGGTCTGCATGTCGATCTTGCTGATGGTGTTGGCCACACGGTTGCTCAGCAGCACGTGCCGCTTGTCCCCCCAGGCCCGAAAGGCGTGTGCGCCCTCGCCCGTCTTGATGCGCTTGCTCAAAACAGGCTTGGGGCCTGTGATGTCGTACACCTCCACATAGCTGTCGCCGGTCAGGCCGATCATCAGCTGCTTGTCATCGGGCGTGAGGAACACATCCGCCGGCAGCTTGCCCACGGGCACCTTCCAGCGGGGTGTCTGCGTGGCCAGGTCGATGGCGATCAGCTCATCGCTGTCCTGCATGGTCACATAGGCCACCGTGCTCTTGCTGTCGATGTTGATGTGGCTGGGCGTCTTGCCGGTGGCCACGCGCTTGGCCAGGGCCAGGTCCACGCCGCCACCCGCGCGGGGTGTGGCGCGGTAGATGTCCACATGGTTGAGCCGGTTGGCCGCCGTGACGAACCACTTCATGTCAGGCGAGAAGCGCAGCTGATAGGGGTCGGCGATGCCCTCCATCACACGCTGGATCTGGCCGGTTTTCGGGTCCACCAGCGTCAGGGAATCAGACAGGGCGTTGGCCACCATCAGCGACTTTTCGTCAGGTGTCAGGTAGAGGTGGTGCGGCTCCTTGCCGGTTGGCAGGCGACGCAACTCCTGAAAGCTCACCGGGTCCACCACGCTGATGGTGGCATCCAGTGAGTTGAGCACGAAGATGGGCGGCTTGGCGCCTTGCGCCCAGGTCGGTGCACTCAGAAAGAAAAGGGCAAGGCCCGCAAGCGCACCGAACAGGCGCAAGAAGTCAAAACGTGGCAAGAAGCGCGGGCTGGCTGAGCAATGCATCGGGGGGGCTTACTGAACTTCGGTCAAGCTTTCCAGTGTAAGCCGGCTGGCGCAGGCACCCGAGCAGGCTGCAGACAAGCCCATGCCAGCCGCCGCTTCATTCGTTGTCGCCGCCCAGCACCG
>JACPOH010000183.1 GCA_016185075.1 Aquabacterium sp.
GGCCGTAGACGCTGTGGCCTTCGATGCGCAGCACCACTTCCTTGTAGCCGCCTAGGTCGGATTCGCTGGCCGACATGATCTCGGTGGCCCAGCCCATGCGTTCGGCGTAGCGGGTGTACATCCGGGCCAGATCGCCCGCAAACAGGGCGGATTCGTCGCCGCCCGTGCCAGCGCGGATTTCCAGGAAGGCGTTGCGGGCGTCGTCGGGGTCCTTGGGCAGCAGGGCGGTCTGCAGCTGGCTTTCCAGCTGGGTCAGGTCGGCTTCGGCCTGGGCGATTTCTTCCTGGGCCATGGCGCGCATCTCGGCGTCGTCACCGGCTTCGTCCAGCATCTGGCGCGCGCCAGCGAGGTCCTGCTGGCGACGGGTGTGGCGCTGGGCCAGGTCGCACACGCTGCTGACTTCCGCGTGCTCGCGAGACAGATCCCGAAAGCGCTTGTTGTCGGCCGCGATGACCGGGTCGGACAGGGCCGCATCCAGCTCTTCCAGGCGGCGGGCCAGGCGTTCGAGCGAGGAGGCAAGCGAGGGCGCCAGACCGGCGCTCACGCTTTGTCCCCTTGAGGGTCATGCCGATCGGTGTGGGCCGGCTCGGCCTGGTCGGGCGGGCTGCTGGCGGTGGTGTTGCGCCCGGGAACCAGCTCGCCGCGCAGGAACAGGCGCGACAGGGCCGCGGCCACCTGCGGGCGCTGGCTGGCATCGGCGCTGTGCAGTTCGGCCATGGCGCCGTGCAGCATCTTTTGCGTGAGGCCACGCGACATGGCTTCGAGCACGGCTTCGATGTCTTCGCCCTTGGCCAGCAGCTTGCGGGCGCGGGCCATCTCGGCGGCACGCCAGGCGTCGGCCTGGCTGTGCAGGGCCTGGATCAGGGGCACGGTGGTGCGCTGGTACAGCCAGTGCACAAAGCCTTGCACGCAGGTTTCAATGATGGCTTCGGCCTGGGCCACAGCGGCCTGGCGCCTTTCGCCCGCGGTCTGCACCATGGTCGACAGGTCGTCCACGGTGTAGAGGTAGACGTCATCGAGCTGGGCGACTTCGGGTTCAATGTCCCGCGGCACGGCCAGATCGACCATGAAGATGGGGCGGCGTTTGCGGGCCTTCAATGCGCGCTCGACGGCACCCAGGCCGATGATGGGCAGGGTGCTGGCCGTGCAGGACACGACGATGTCGAACTCGTGCAGGCGCTGGGGCAGGTCTGCCAGGCGCATGGCTTGCGCGCCCAGGTGGGTGGCGAGTTTTTCACCGCGCTCCAGTGTGCGGTTGGCCACGGCCATGGCGCGCGGGTTGCGGGCAGCAAAGTGCGTGGCGGTGAGTTCGATCATCTCGCCGGCGCCCACGAACAGCACCTTGGTGCGGTCCAGGTTTTCAAAGAGCTGGCCAGCCAGGCGCACGGCCGCGGCGGCCATGCTGATGGAGTGCGTGCCGATTTCGGTGGAGGTGCGTACTTCCTTGGCCACCGCGAAGCTGCGCTGGAACAACTGGTGCAGGGTCGTGCCCAGGGTGCCGGCGGTGTCGGCCTCGCGCACGGCCTGCTTCATCTGGCCGAGGATTTGCGGCTCGCCCAGCACCATCGAATCCAGCCCGCTGGCCACCCGGAAGGCGTGGCGCGCAGCCTGACCGCCTTCGAGCACGTAGGTGTGGCGCATCAGTTCGTCGCGCGAGACGCCGCCGATGCCCGATAGCCAGTCCACCGCGGCGTGGCGCAGCGCGTGCACCGGGTCGCCCAGGCCGCCCGCTGCGCAGTACAGTTCGGTGCGATTGCACGTAGACAGCAGTGCCACTTCCGGGTGCGTAGACCCCGTCAGGCGCTGGTGCAAGGTCTTGAGCGTGGGGGCCAGTTGGTCCACCGCGAACGCGAACCGGCCGCGCAGATCAACAGCGGCGGTGGTGTGGTTCAAGCCCAGGGTCAAGACAGTCATGGTGGGAGATTATAAAATCCCCCCCTTTGCCTGGGTTGACGCACGTATTGCGACTTCGCCGGATTTGATACAGCGCAAGGCTTGCCGTGCCCTTGAAAGCCAGGGGCAAGGTTGCGGACGATCGCGCTGCCTTGAGGGGCCCCATGGGTTTTCTGGATGGCGTGAACCACGCCTTGAACTTCTTTTTGCCTGCGCTCGGTATGGCCCTGTTGGTGCCCAGCCTGGCCCGCCTGGTGTGGTGGAAAGCCATGAAAGGCGCGGGCTGGTTGCGCCAGGTGAAATGGGCGTCGATCGTCAACGTGGTCGTGTTGATCGTCGGTTTGCTGATCAGCGGCCGGGATGGCGCCATGTTGACCTATGGCGGGCTGGTGCTGGCTTCGGCCTTGACGGTCTGGTGGACGGGACTGCGTTGACATGACTTACAGCGTCAAAGAGATTTTTTACACCCTGCAGGGCGAGGGCACGCATGCCGGGCGCCCGGCCGTGTTCTGCCGCTTTGCCGGCTGCAACCTGTGGACCGGCCGTGAGGCCGACCGGGCTTCCGCCGTGTGCCAGTTCTGCGATACCGATTTCGTCGGCACTGATGGTCTGGGCGGCGGCAAGTTCGACACGGCGCAGGCGCTGGCCGAGCGCATTGCCTCCTTCTGGCCGGCCACCGAGGCGGGCGCGCAGGGCCAACGCTTTGTGGTGATGACGGGCGGCGAGCCCCTGCTGCAGGTGGATGCGGCCTTGATCGACGCATTGCATGCACAAGGCTTCGAGCTGGCCGTCGAGACCAATGGCACGATCGCCGCGCCAGCGGCCCTGGACTGGATCTGCGTGAGCCCCAAGGCCGGGTCAACCTTGGTCCAGCAATCGGGGCACGAATTGAAGGTGGTGGTACCGCAAGCCGGCTTCACCGAGGCGGATCTGCTGGCTTTCGAGAAGCTGGACTTCAAGCAGCTGCGGGTGCAGGCCATGGACAGCGCCCAGCCTCAGGACCGGAAAAAAGCCATGGAATGGGCCGTTCAATGGTGCCTGGACCACCCGCGCTGGTTGCTCAGCGTGCAAACCCACAAGACACTGGGCATACGCTGAAAAAAGCGCTGAAGGAACAGGGCGGCCCACCGCCCGCAAGGATTGTTGATGTTCGAGTTGAGCCAGACCTTTTCATTCGATGCCGCGCACACGCTCAAGCGCAAGGTGTCGCCCGAGGAAGCCGCCGGCAGCCGTCGCATCCATGGCCACACCTACACGGCCGAGATCTTCGTGCGCGGCGAGCGCCAGCCTGATTCGGGCATGGTGGTGGACTTGGCCGTGCTGCGCGAGGTGACCAGGGGCAACGCATCCTGGATGCGGTGTCCTCATGGTGGGTCAACCTGTTTGGCCACAACTTCGGCCCCATCCGCGAGGCGATCACGGACCAGCTGGGCAAGCTGGACCACATCATGCTGGCCGGGCTGACGCACCCGCCGGTGGTCGAGCTGTCCGAGCGCCTGTCGGCCTTGACCGGCCTGGGCCATGCCTTCTATGCCAGCGATGGCGCCAGCGCCACCGAGATTGCGCTGAAGATGAGCGCGCACAGCTGGCGCAACCGTGGCCGCGACGGCAAGAACCAGTTCATCGGCCTGCAAGGTGGCTACCACGGCGAAACTGCCGGCGCCTTGTCGGTGACCGACATCCCCTTGTTCCGCGAAGCGTATGCGCCCTTGCTGCGCCTGAGCGCCACGCTGCCTTCACCCGACCCGCGCCATGCGGCGCCTGGCGTGTCTGCCCAGGCCCATACCCAGGCTGCCATTGACGCTCTGGCCGCCTACCTGGCCGAGCACCATGAGCGCACCGCCGCCCTGATCCTGGAGCCGCTGGTACAAGGCGCAGCCGGCATGGCGATGTACGCGCCCGAGTACCTGCTGGCCGTGCGCCGACTGTGTGACCAGTACGAGGTGCACTGGATCGCCGACGAGATCGCCGTGGGCTTTGGCCGAACCGGCAAGATGTTTGCCCACCAGCATGCCGTGCTGCCCGAAGGTGGCCATGTCAGACCTGACTTCATCTGCCTGAGCAAGGGCCTGACGGGGGGCGTGCTGCCCTTGTCGGCCGTGCTGACGACAGACGAGGTCTACGCTGCTTTCTGGGACGACCGCGTGGTGCACGGCTTCCTGCTCGAGCACTGGAAGGTCGAGGACGAAAGTGCCCAGGGCGTGCGCATGCTGCGCGGTGTCGGCAACCCCGGGCACCGGCACAGCCACGGACGCCTGGTGGGCGTCAAGCCGGGCGACTCGAAGAGCTTC
>JACPOH010000184.1 GCA_016185075.1 Aquabacterium sp.
GATGGGGCAAAAACTGTCTAACAAACCCAACACACTCCCAGGTAAACATGGGTTGTTCATGGATTCTGAGGTTAGACAAATTCAGCGTAAGCAATTGATTCATAAGGATTGAACAGCTACCTTCTAAGCAGTAGGTCGGGGGTTCGAGTCCCTCCGGGCAGGCCACATGGATTCAGCGATCTGGATTCAGGGATTTCGCCATGTGTTTTTCAGCTATCCGAACAAGAGCGCTCGGGTAGACTGGCTCATGGATACACCCCTCGTTCCTTCTGGAACCTCCCCCGCATGTTTGCCTCCATCAAGCGACTGATCGGTTCTGTGCCCTCCCGGCAGGATGAGGGGCAGACCTTGTCCGCTTGGGCCAAGGCGCAAGGCTTTGCCTTCAAGCGCGTCAAGGACAAAACCGGCGGTGGCTACGTGGTCGAAACCGACCAGGGCTGGCGCGTGGAGTGGGGTTCTTCACAGCGGCCTTACATCACCGGGCAGGAGTTGCGTTTTCGGTGCGACACCGGCTTGCCGGGTGATGTCCAGATGATCCTGGTCAGCAAGGTGGTGGCCCAGACACTCGAATCCGATGTGTTCAGCCGTTTCACCAACGCCATGCAGACGCAGATCGACAACACCCTGCCCGATGAAATGCGCTGGCTGGCCATGCACCCGCGTGTGAGCCTCAACGCGTCGGCGATGTTGTCCAAACGCTTCGCGCTCTTGTGCAATGCAGAGACTGTCATGCAGGCCTGGCTGGATCCGGCCACCATTCAGGAGCTGGAGAGCGCCGCTGCCAATTGGTGGACCGACGCCTTGCTCCTGGTCATGACCCTGAACCGGGGCATGCTGACGCTCCGCATGCCTGGCCAGAACGTGGAGCCAGGGCAACTGCAGCTGGTGGGCAAGCTGTTTGCACACGCTTCGGCCCGCATGCGCCAGGTGGCGCACGAGATGAACTGACTCAGCGCTTCTTGCCCTGCAGGAAACGCTCGATCGCCTGACCGGCTTCCGGGCGGCTCAGGTTGACCATGAAGTGCTGCTTTTCTGCATCGAGCTGGGTGCGCAGGGGGCGGTCTGCCTCGTTGACCAATTCCTTCACACTGGTCAGAACCTGTGGGGGCACCTCCGCCAGTTGATCGGCGAGCTGGCGGGCATGGTCCAGTGCCATGCCGGCAGGCACCAGGCGGCTCACCAGGCCCCACGCGTGCCACTGCTGGGCACTTTGTTGCTCCCCCAACCACAGGCACTCGAGCGCGCGGGCGCGGCCTAGCGCCTGGCTCAGGTGCCAGCTCGCGCCGCCGTCGGGCGACAAGCCGACCTTGTTGTAGGCCATCACGAAGCGCGCGCTCTCTGAGGCCACGATGAGATCGCAAGCCAGCGCCAGCGAGACACCGCCGCCTGCTGCCACGCCTTCCACGGCCGCGATGACCGGCTTGGGAAAGCTGCGAAGCGCCTCGATCCATTGATGAAAAGCGTCCAGGTTGGCACCTTGGCCTTGCAGGTCGTGCTGGCGGTTGTGGGCCAGCCTTTGCAGGTCGCCGCCCGCGCAGAAGTGGTCGCCGTCACCGGTCAGCACCACGGCGCGTACGTCCGGGTTCGACTCCGCCATGTTCAGGGTTTCGATGCCAGCGGCGTAGACCTGCGGCGACAGCGCGTTGCGCGTGGCCGGGCCCGACAGCGTCATCACCAATGTCTGCCCTTGTCGTTCGGTCTGCAATTCGGTTGTCATGCTTTGCTTGTGGGAAATCGGAAGTCTTGTTGTCGGCAGGTCTCAAAGGGGGAAGTTGACCGCGTTCTCGCGGGCTTCCCACCAGATGGGAGCGAAGGCCTTCATGCTAGAGTCAAAACTTGGGCCTCATGATGCACCGATATGAATAACTTTAAGCGGGTATCGGCCGCGGTTCTAGCTGGTATGGCGCTGCTGTGTGCAGCCGGGGCTTCCTACGGCTTGGGCTTCGGTCACGCGAACAGCCGAGCCATTTTGGGCGACACACTGAAAGTGAGCGTCCCGCTTCGCCTTGAACCTGGCGAGGACGTACCCAACGAATGCGTGGCTGCCGAGGTGTATTTCGGCGAAGACAAAGTGTCGCCCAAGGCCATCTTCACGGAGGTCGTTGCCGGCGAAGGGCGCGACCGCGTGCTGCATGTCAGCAGCTCCATCGCCATCAGCGAGCCTGTGGTCACCATCTACCTGGCCGCTGGGTGCAAGGCCCGTATCACACGCAAGATCGTCACTTTCCCGGATCCGCCCAGCGCCTCCGTGCCGCTGGTCACGGAAGCGTCGCCTGCCAGCGTGGCCGATACCATCGAAGCCGCCAGCTTGCCCCCGACGGGCTCCTTGAGCGGGGCGGCTGGCTCTTCCGTTAACCGTGTCGCACCCCGCTCGCTGGCTGCGGGCAAGCCGGTTCATGGCGCGTGGCCGGTCAAGGGGGGGCGGTCTGCCAGCGGTGTCCTGCCCAGCATGACGGTGACCGATGTGGCGGTCGCCATGGATGACAAACCGGCGCGTGGCAGCAAGGCCGCAGGCGCCAAGTCGGCGCGCAAGGCGAGAGCAGCCCAGGCTGATCAGCGCCAGGGCGAGGGCGGCAGGCTGCTGCTGGACCCAGCCGATGCCGATGCGATGGTGATCCCCAATCTGCGCATGACACCGTCGCTTGGCGCCATCGCGTCGGCCGACGAAGCCTCCCCGGAAGTCGCAGCGCGCCGGCAGGCAGCGGCGGCCATCTGGCTGGCCCTCAATGCGTCACCTGAGCAGATGGCCCTATCTGCGTCTGCGCCATGAGCGCAAGCGCAGCGAGTCGTGGTGGCAGTCTCAGGCCGAGTCCGATCTGAGTGAGCAGGATCTGGATCGTGAGCCGGCGCTCTCCCGCACGTCCGCCGAGTTCGTACATGTGCCGTCCGGTGCGTCGCCCACGCACGGGTCAGGTGAGGCCGAATTGCCCGCCTCCAAGGCTGCCGAGCCCAAGGGGCCGCTGACCTCTGCCAACATTCACCAGTACGTACCCGACGCGGTGCCATCGGCCATGCCGTCACCACCGGCTGTCGCCGCGCAGAGCGAGCCTTTGCGTGAAGTGTCGGTCGAAGAATTGATCGACCTGGAGCAGCAGGCCGAGTTCTTCGAGGTCCTCGGGCAGGATGAGGCCGCCATTGATCTTCTGGAAGGGCATGTGCAAAACACCACTGGCGCAAGCCCCTTGCCTTTCCTGAAGTTGCTGGAAATCTACCGCCGAGTGGGCAAGCGCACCGAATACGAGCGCGTACAAGCCGAATTCAACCAACGCTTCAATGCTTATGCCCCGGCATGGGAAGCCGATCTGCAGCAAGGTCATACGCTGGACGATTACCCAGGCGTGATCGAACGCTTGCAAAGTCTGTGGGCCGAGCCTTTGCGTGCCATGGCGGTGCTTGAGAAGTCGCTCACGCGCCCTGAAAGTGGCGACGATACCTTCGAGTTGCCGGCATACCGCGAACTGCTGTTTCTGTACGCTGTTGCACGTGACTTGTCAGAACGTGATGTGGTGGACCGCCACAGCGTCGACCTGTTGCTGCCGGTGGTGGACCTGTCTGCCAGCGAGCCGGTTGCACCCGTTCACACTTCGCCGATCATCGAGCCCTTGATGGCCACAAGGCCGATCAAGGCGCTGCCCGAAGTGCGGCCCAGCATGAGCCTGGATCTCCATCTGGATGACCTGCCGGATACCCAGCCTGATCAAAGGCCGTAATCGCCTTCGTGGTGGCCATGGGCGGGTGACTGCATGGCCTGCATGATCAGTGCCTTGCTCAGTCGGTCTGAAATCAGTTCGGCAAAGGCCAGCACGAACTGGCGCAGGTAGGCGCCACGTTTGAAGGCCAGCCTGGCCATGTTGGGCCCGAACAGGTGCCCCACCGGACGCCAGACCAGCTCGCTGCCCGGCGTGTTCATCGTCGGGTCATCCTTGACCGCCATCTCGGCAACCAGTCCGATGCCCAGCCCCAGACGCGTGTAGGTCTTGATCACGTCGGCATCGATGGCTTCCAGCACCACGTTGGGGGTCAGCCCTCGCTGCGAAAAGGCAGCGTCGATGCGTTTGCGACCGGTAAAGGATGGGTGGTAGGAAATCAAGGGCTCCGCGGCCAGTTGCTCCAACGTGAGACGCGAGACCTGCGTCAAAGGGTGCGTGGCAGGCATCACCACCACGTGCTGCCACTCGTAGCAGGGCA
>JACPOH010000378.1 GCA_016185075.1 Aquabacterium sp.
ACACCGACCTGCCCGCTGTGGACATGGTGAAAAAATCGTTGGAGATCGCTGGTGACCTGTGCATCTACACGAATCAGAACCACACCATCGTATCGCTGGACTGACGCACCATGAGCCTGACCCCACAAGACATCGTCAATGAACTGGACCGCCATATCGTCGGTCAGCGTGATGCCAAACGCGCCGTGGCGATCGCCTTGCGCAACCGCTGGCGCCGGCAGCAGGTGGACGACAAACTGCGAAGCGAGATCACGCCCAAGAACATCCTCATGATCGGCCCCACGGGCGTAGGCAAGACCGAAATTGCGCGGCGCCTGGCCAAGCTGGCGGACGCCCCCTTCATCAAAGTCGAGGCCACCAAGTTCACCGAGGTGGGCTATGTGGGCAAGGACGTGGACACCATCATCCGAGATCTGGTGGAAACCGCTGTCAAGCAGGAGCGCGCGCACCAGATCCAGGCCCAACGCGCCAAGGCCGAAGACGCCGCCGAAGAGCGCCTGCTGGACGTGCTGGTGCCGCCCCCTCGCTCCGAATTCGGCATCACCCAGACACCTCCGGCAGACAACACCGCCCGCCAGATCATGCGCAAGCGGCTGCGCGAAGGCACGCTGGATGACCGGGAAATCGAGATCGAACTGGCGGAAACAAAGGCGCCGACCGTCGAGATCATGAGCCCTGCTGGCATGGAGGACATGGCCGAGCAGTTGCGCGGGATGTTTTCCCAACTGGGTCAGAACAAGCGCAAGGCCCGCAAAGTCACCGTGGCGGAAGCGCGGGCGCAGCTGATCGAAGAAGAGGCTGTCAAGCTGCTCAACGACGAGGACGTCAAGGCCCGCGCACTGGAGCGCGCCGAGCAAAACGGCATCGTCTTCATCGACGAAATCGACAAGGTGGCCAGCCGTGCCGAAGGCCAGGGCGCCGAGGTGTCCCGCCAGGGTGTGCAGCGCGACCTGCTGCCGCTGGTGGAAGGCACCACCGTCCACACCAAGTACGGCATGGTCAAGACAGACCATATCTTGTTCATTGCCTCGGGCGCCGTCCACCTGAGCCGCCCCAGCGACCTGATCCCGGAGCTTCAAGGGCGCTTCCCTATTCGCGTGGAACTGTCATCCCTGTCGGTGGACGACTTCGAGGCCATCCTGACGCAGCCGACAGCCAGCCTGATCAAGCAGTATCAGGCCCTGTTGTCGGCAGAGGGTGTGACCCTCAGCTTCACACCGGAGGCCATCCGCCGGCTGGCTCAGATCGCCTTTGAGGTCAATGAACGTACGGAGAACATCGGCGCGCGCCGGCTGTCCACCGTGATGGAGCGCCTGCTGGACGAGTTGTCGTTCAACGCGCCCGACATGCAGGGCCAGACCCATACGGTGGACGTCGAAGAGGTGGACCGTCGCCTGGGTGAATTGGCCCGCGACGAAGATCTGTCGCGCTTTATTCTGTGACGCGACGTCGCCAGACGATCAAGTTTGGGCGGCAGTGGGCGAGGTGTTCGCTGCCAGTGTCAGCAGGCCCTCGAAGATGAGGTTTTCAACCACGCTGGCAGGCAATTCCTCGACGTGAGACAGACGCGTTACCGCGCCGCCTGACATGATGAGCAAGGGCTCACGCCCACACTGCACCCGCAAGCGGCGCAGGCTGCGCTCGATGGCCCCCGCAATCGCGTCGGTGCCACCGCTCATAAGCGCGTCGCTGGTGTTGGTGGGAAAGTCTTTGACTTCGCCGGTCGGCACCTTGAGGCCTGCAGTGCCACTTTCCAGTGCACGGTACATCAGACCGAAACCAGGCAGGATCAAACCGCCCAGAAAGCGCCCTGCCTGGTCCACAGCGTCCACCGTGACGGCGGTCCCCACCATGACGGCCAGAACGGGTGGCGGGTCTGAAGGGGCCTGCTGCAAGGCCCGCTGGCGAGCGCCGATGATGGCAGCCCAGCGGTCCGACCCCAGGCGCTGGGGATGCTCGTAGCCATTGACCACTCCGCCTGCTCGGGCGCTGGACGACAGCCAATGAGGCGCCAGCCCCCAACCTTCGATCAATTGCTCTTCGACCCGCTTCTTGATGGCCTCGCCGGCAACGACACAGCCCAGCATGCCCTGGGGCTTGTGCATCAGGTTCTTCCAGTGCAGCTCCCACAGGTAATCGATGTCTTCCAGGACAACGGCACCATGCGCCAGCAGCTCGGCCCCCGGGGCCGGCTGAGCATACAAGCCCCATTTCAGGCGGGTGTTACCAATATCGATGACCAAAAAAGACATGCGCAAAATCTCGTTCGCGACGAACACCCCGGGCCTTGAATGGGTATCCATTGTCGCTGCAATACGGGGCTGAGGCCGATGCCGCAGTGCAGCAATAACGCCACGCCGGACAAACAATTACGCATTGAGGGGGAACATGTGGGGGCCAGTTCGGATATTGTGCGAGCCGAAACACGGCGACCGCCTCGCCCAAGCGGCCTGTGCGTCACCGGATTACCCTATTCGAATCAACGGAGAGCCTCATGAAGTCTTTCACCCGCAACTTGGTTTTGACCGTCGCCATGGCGGCGAGCTTATCTACCTGGGCCAGTGTCGAGATCAAGGGCGCCCGATTCAATGACACCTACCAGCTGGCCAATCAGGCCCTGCAGCTCAACGGTGCCGGCGTGCGCGTCAAGATCGTGGTGGACGTGTATGCCGCGGGTCTGTACGTGGCTCACAAGGACCACAACGCCGCAGCCCTCATCAGCCAGCCTGGCCCCAAGAGCATGCACATCGTGCTGCTGCGCGACCTCGGAGCTCAAGGAAGCCCTGACAGGCCTGAAGTAAATGGCTGTCACGGTAAAACCGTGAAGGAATAGGCAGTTTCGAGGACAAGTCCGACTTGCCAAATCAGGGCCATGTGTCGATAAGAAGATCACGAGTATTGGGGTAACCCAACCATGATCGAAACTGCCCTGCCTTCCCTGCGCGCCTGGGTCGATGCCATGAACCACATCGACATCCCGGTGCTGCCAGGCTCCGTCGCCGAGCTGAATCAGTTGCGTGTCATCGAGGACACCAAGGGCACGGTGGATGCGCACACGCTGGCAGACAGCCTGGGCAGCGACCCCCTGATGACGCTCAAGGTGCTGGTGCACGTCTCACGTTACTGCACGCGGCTGAGCGTCGAGCCACCCGAAACCCTGGTGGGGGCCATCGTGATGCAAGGCATCACCCCCTTTTTCAAAGCTTTTGATCAGGTGCCCACCATCCTGGAGTGGCTGCGCGAGCAACCTGAGGCACTGAGTGGTTTGATCAAGGTGATCACCCGCTCCCGCAGGGCTGCGCACTTCGCCATGGGCTTTGCCTTGCGCCGCCAGGACGAGGACGCCGTGGTGATCCAGGAGGCAGCACTGCTGCACGATTTCGCCGAGATGCTGCTGTGGTGCCACGCGCCCAAGCTGGCGCTGGAGATCGCCAATCGCCTCAAGGCGGACCACACCTTGCGCTCGGCGGACGTCCAGCAAGAAGTGCTTGGCATCCACCTGAGCGACCTCTCACTGGACCTCATGCGCGTCTGGCAGTTGCCTGACCTGCTGATCCGTTGCACCGACGATCGCAACGCGGCCGACCCCAAGATCCGCAGCGTGATGCTGGGGGTCAGGATCGCCCGCCACACCCAATATGGCTGGGAGGACCCTCACGCCCAGGCGGCCATGCCCGATGACGTCGCCGATGTGGCGCGCCTGCTGAACCTGTCGAACGAGGCCGCCTACAGGCTGATGGTCGGCATGGACAGCTGAAACAACGCGTCAGTGGATGCTGACCGAGGAGCGCATGGACTGAACGGCACCCGCGCCGAACGCGGCGCCGAAGCGCTTGGCCAGGCGTTCAGCCAGGTTTTCCTTCTGGGTGTAGTCGATGATGTCTTCGGCCTTGACTTCGTCGCGCGCGATCTGATCCAGGCTGCCCAGTTTGTCGGCCAGCCCCAACTCCACCGCCTTTTGCCCATTCCAGAACAAGCCCGAGAAGGTGTCAGGCGACTCCTTCAGACGCTTGCCGCGACCTTCGCGCACCACCGAAATGAACTGCTGGTGGATCTGGTCCAGCATGGCCTGCGCAAACTCTTCATGGCGCGGGTTGCGGGGCGAGAACGGGTCCAGCATGCCCTTGTTTGAACCGGCGGTCATCAAGCGGCGCTCCACCCCCACCTTGTCCATGATGCCCGTGAAGCCAAAGCCATCCATGAGCACGCCAATCGAGCCAACCATCGACGCCTTGTCAACGAAGATCTGATCTGCGGCCACGGCGATGTAGTAAGCGGCAGAGGCGCACATCTCTTCGCACACCGCATAGACCTTCTTTTTGTGCAGGGCCTTCAGGCGGCGTACCTCATCATTGACGAGGCCGGCCTGCACAGGGCTGCCCCCGGGCGAATTGATGCGCAAGACCACCGCCTGCGCACCGGCATCTTCGAATGCACTTCGCAACGCCGCCAGCAGGTTGTCGGCATTGGCTTCTGTGTCGGCCGCGATCTCACCGCGGATCTCCACCAGGGCCGTGTGCGGCGTCGACTGCGCCTTGGCCGAGGGCACGTTCTGCATCGTGGCCCAGACCAGGCTGAAGGCCACGCCGATCCAGACGATGCGCCAGAACCAACGCCAGCGCTTGTCACGCCGCTGCTGGTCCAGATAGGCCTGCGCAAACTGGTTCAGCAAGGCGTGGCTGGCCGTGGACAGGTTGTCCGACGAAGAAGGGTCGACAGCGCTCATGAACGGGCTCGGTTGATTGAAAGGAACGAAGGCTGATCAGGCAGGTGCGATCAGAACAAAGGCTGAAAGCGTTCGGAAGGATACCAACAGACTTGGCCATTCTCTTCACGCAGATCAATGGCCACCAGGTGCGCGCCGTGGCACGGCCCACTGACGCACAGGCCGTTGGGCGGGTCATACAAGGCGCCGTGCACGGCACAGATGATGAAGCGCTTGTCCAGATCCCAGAATTTACCGGGTTGCCAGTCCATTTCGGTGGGCACGTGCGCGCAGCGGTTGAGGTAGGCCAGGGCGACGTTGTCGTAGCGCACGGCGAAGGCCGGTGCCACCTGCCCCCACTCCAGCACCTCGAAAGTCACGGCATCACCACACTCCTGCAAGGCGGCCGAATCACACAGGTACTGCGGCGCCAGGTTCAACTCAGGCATGTTGGCGCAACCACTCGTGCAGCTCGTTCATCGAATGGGCCACAAAACGCGTCGGGTAGTCGGCAAAGGCCGCGGGCTCGTGCGCACCGAAACTCACGGCCACGCTGTGCGTACCCGCATTGACGGCCAATTGCAGATCGTGGGTCGTGTCACCGATCATCAGGGTGCGCTCGGGCTCCACCCCGAATTCGGCGATGAGCTCCTGCAGCATGCGCGGATGCGGCTTGGAGAAGGTCTCATCAGCCGTGCGGGAGCTGTCGAACAGGCCGCTGAGCTCGACATGCGCCAAGGCCTCGTTCAAGCCCTGGCGGGTCTTGCCGGTCGCCACGGCCAGCCAATGGTTACGCTCCTTGAGGCTGGCCAGCAAGGGCAACACGCCTTCGAAAAGGCTCAGTTCATGCTGGCGCTGAAAATAGTGGTGCCGATAACGCAAGCCCAGCTCGGGCACACGCTCGGGCGCCAAGGTGGGTGCCACATGCGCCAGGGCGTCGTGCAGGCCCAGGCCGATCACATACGCCGCCTCGGATCTGGCTGGCACGGGCAGGCCCAGGTCCTCACAGGCGGACTGGATGCAACGCACGATCAGCGCGGTCGAGTCATACAAGGTGCCATCCCAGTCGAAGACGACCAGATCGTAGGCACGTGGACGCAGTCCGCTGTCTTTCGGATTCAAGGCAACTCCCGGTTGGCGAACATGAACTTTAACGGGCGCCCGATGACACCGCACTCAGTGCGGACAGCAAGGTGTTGCATTCAGGGGGCAATGGGGCCTCCAGGATGATGTCCTCGCCTGTCTGGGGATGGGGCAAGCGCAGATAACGGGCATGCAGGAACATGCGCTCGAAACGCCCGTCGTTCAGCTTGTGGCGGTCCACCCCTGGGAGCGGCTGATCAACCGCCCCTCTGGCCAGCGCCTTGTTGAGCGCAAAATCGCCGTATTTGTCGTCACCCACGATGGCGTGCCCCTCGTGCGACAGGTGCACCCGGATCTGGTGCGTGCGCCCCGTCTTGATGGTCACGTCCAGCAAACTGAAACCGTCGAAGCGCTGAACGACCTTGACCAGCGTGATGGAGCGGCGCCCCTCGTCATCGTCTTCCTTGACCGCCTTGACGCGGCGCTCGCCCTCCGGCGTCAGGAACTTGTGCAGCGCCACATCAATGACCTTCTTGCGATCAGGCCAGTCGCCGACGACCAGGGCGGCATACGTCTTGTGTGCCTGGCGGTGGCGAAAGAAGTCCTGCAAGGTGACCAGGGCGCTGCGCTTCTTGGCGATCAACAGGATGCCGGAAGTTTCCTTGTCCAGGCGGTGCACCAGCTCCAGGAACTTGGCCTGCGGCCGGGCCCGGCGCAATTGCTCGATCACGCCAGAGCTCACACCGCTTCCGCCGTGAACGGCCACCCCGGCGGGCTTGTTGATCGCCAGCAGGTAGTCGTCTTCGAACAGCACCGGGAATTCGCGGGCCGGCACCGAAGCAGCCTTGACTTCGTCTTTTTCTGCCAGCCGCAAAGGGGGCACCCGAACCGTGTCGCCGAGCCCCAACTTGGTATCTGCCGACGCCCTGCCCTTGTTCACCCGTACCTCACCGCTGCGGATGATGCGGTAAACCAACGCCTTGGGCGCCCCTTTGAGCACCTTGATGAGGAAATTGTCCAGCCGTTGGCCGACGCCCCCCTCGTCCACCACGAGGTGCTGCACCTGCGCCACCGCATCGGCCCCGGAACCGGCCGCAGGTGACGCAGACGACGTGGCTTTCGCCGGGGACGGACGAGCGACAGACACCCCTGATGGGGGCTTGACCTTGCTGGTGGGCTGTGTTTTCGCGGCTATTCTGGAGCGGCGAGATGCGGATTTCGCACCTATAATGGGCTGAGCCACGTTATGAAATGTTTGTTTGTTGATAGGGCTTGTGCTTGTGTCAACAGCAACAAATAGGCAAAGCCGGACCTCATTTTACCTTTTGAGCAGGTTGGGCGGCGCTGCATGACAAGGCCCGGCGGGGTGTCCCGCCAATTTGATGGTGATGCAGCACGTGCTGCCTGCTGGAGAAGACCACCCAAGGTGTGGTTTTGCCTTCAGGCAGCGAGTGTCAGAGCCAACGTTGAAAGAACCACGATTCAAGGTTTATTGGATTCCAGCGCTGCGCATGATGGCAAACCAATCTGTGTGTCGCTGGGGTCTGCGTCGAGTGACTGCCCACGTGTCCCGCCTCATCCGATCCTCCACCCGAGCCGCCTGTCAGCAGGCCGCCTCCCGCATGCCATTGCGCGCATGGGGAGCCGGCGCATTGCGCTGCGCCGTGTCGGGGCTGCGATCTGATGGCGCACCTTCCCCCGCCTCATTGACCCGGCTGATGGCGCCAGATGCGCATCGTGTTGTCGGTGTGGGGTGGCGGCAGGCCCGTGTCCAAGTCTCGGCGCGCGCGCCCCTGCTGAAAGAACGCCTCTCGCGTTGCTGACAGCCACGGCAATTCCTTTAAGGTTCCACATCGTTGCTCGTGCATGAAGGCTGCTGCCACCCGAAAGGGAGCAGTAAGTGGAGGCTTTTCCGGCGCCATCCCGGTAGGGCCTCGATACGATTGTGGAGACCACATGAAGCGCATGCTGATCAACGCCACGCAGCCGGAAGAACGGCGCCTGGCCATCGTTGACAGACAAAAACTGCTCGACTTCGAAACCGAAATCGAAGGGCGCGAACAGCGCAAGGGCAATATCTACAAAGCGGTTGTCACCCGCGTCGAACCCTCACTGGAAGCCTGTTTCGTCGATTACGGCGAAGAGCGCCACGGCTTTTTGCCATTCAAGGAAATCTCGCGCCAGTATTTCAAGGAAGGCGTGGAAGTCCGCTCGGCGCGCATCCAGGATGTGATCAAGGAAGGGCAGGAATTGCTCGTCCAGGTCGAAAAGGAAGAACGCGGCAACAAGGGCGCCGCCCTGACCACCTTTGTCTCCCTGGCCGGCCGTTACCTGGTCCTGATGCCCAACAACCCGCGCGGTGGTGGCGTGAGCCGTCGCATCGAGGGCGACGAGCGTGAAGAGCTCAAGGAGGCGATGGACCAGCTCGAGTACCCGAAGGGGATGAGCCTGATCGCCCGCACGGCCGGCATCGGCCGCTCCGCTGCTGAACTGCAGTGGGATCTGAACTACATGCTCAAGCTGTGGACGGCCATCGATGAAGCCTCCGCAGCCGGCAAAGGCGCCTACCTGATCTATCAGGAATCGTCGCTGGTGATCCGCGCCATCCGCGATTACTTCACCGCTGACATCGGCGAAATCCTGATCGACACGGACGACATCTACGAGCAGGCCAAGCAGTTCATGCTGCACGTCATGCCCGATCAGTCGAACCGGGTCAAGCGCTACCGCGACGACGCCGCCCTGTTCTCGCGCTTCCAGATCGAGCACCAGATCGAAACGGCCTTCAGCCGCACGGTGAACCTGCCGTCTGGCGGCGCCATCGTGATCGACCACACCGAGGCCCTGGTGGCCGTGGACGTGAACTCGGCGCGCGCCACCCGCGGCAGCGACATCGAGGAAACCGCCTTCCGCACCAACCTGGAAGCGGCCGATGAAATCGCCCGCCAGATGCGCCTGCGCGACCTGGGCGGCCTGATCGTCATGGACTTCATCGACATGGAGGAGTCCAAGAACCGCCGCGAGGTCGAGCAACGCCTGCGCGATGCGCTGCGCTTTGACCGCGCCCGTGTGCAGTTCAGCTCGATCAGCAAGTTCGGCCTGCTGGAGATGTCGCGCCAGCGCCTGCGCCCTGCCCTGAGCGAAGGTTCGCACATCACCTGCCCACGCTGTAACGGCACCGGCCACATCCGCGACACCGAATCCTCGGCGCTGCAGATCCTGCGGATCATTCAAGAAGAATCGATGAAGGACAACACGGCTGCCGTGCACGTTCAAGTGCCGGTGGAAGTGACCTCCTTCCTGCTCAACGAGAAGCGCACCGAGATCACCAAGATCGAGCTCAAGCAGCGCGTCACCGTGCTGCTGGTGCCCAACAAGCACCTCGACACGCCGAACTACAAGCTGGAGCGCCTGCGCCACGACGATCCGCGTCTGGAGAACATCCAGGCCAGCTACTCGATGATCGAGGAGCCGGACGACGAAGTGGGCATCACCCGCCGCGAAAAGGCCAAGCCCAAGCAGGAGCCGGTGATCAAGGGCGTGCTGCCTGATCAACCCGCACCTGTGGCACCGCCCAAGCCCGAGCACGATGTGCCCGCTGTGGCAGCTGCACCGATGGCCCCCCCACCAGCCCCCACGCCAGTGGCGCCCGCATCTTCTGGCGGCTTCTTTGGCTGGATCAAGCGCCTGTTCGGCGGCGAGCCCCCTGCACCGGTGGTTGCGCCCGCTCCAGTGGCGGCACCCGTGGCCCCCGCGCAGGAAGAGTCCAAGGAAGGCGGCAAGGGCCAAGGCCGTGGCCGTCGCGATGGCCAGCGCCGCGGTGAACGCAGCGAACGCGGTGGCGAACGAGGCGAGCGCAATGGCGAGCGCCGTGAACGTGGCGAACGCACCGACAAGGGTGAACGCGGCGAAAACCGCGAAAACGGCCGTAACCGCCGCAAGGAGCGCGAAGAACGTGCCCCTGTGGCTGAAGGCGCAGAAGCCCGCGCAGGCACGGAAGAAGGCAACCGCGGTGAGGGTCGCCGGGGTCGCGGCGGCCGAGGCGGCGAGCGCAACGGCGAGCGCCCCGTGATCAACCGTGAAGCGATTGCCGCAGAAGCGGCGGCCCTTGGCCTGGCTGCAACAACCGGTGCCCAGGACGTGGACGCCAATGGCGCCCCCTCCACGGGTGAAGGTGAGCAACGCGAGGGTGGGCGCCGTCGTCGTCGCGGTGGCCGTGGTCGCGGTGAGCGCGAAGACGGTCAGACCCAACTGGAAGGCGCGGCATCGCTCGACGCTGAGGCAGCCGATGTGCCGGCTGGCGAAAGCCAGGAAACTGGCTCGGAAGGCGAGGCCCAGGAAGGTGGCCCACGGAGGGCGCTGACAACGCCGTGCAGCAGGCTGAGGCTTTTGCTGACACACAGCCGAACGCTGAGACTGCGCTGTCCATAGCCCTGCCCACCCCCGTTGTGGCCGACACCAGCACGTTCAGCCTTGCGCCCGAGCCGGTTGTTTCCACGGCAGACACCACGGCGCAGGCCAGGTCCACCGACATGCCTGCCGCGGCTGCGCCAGAGCCTGTGCGCCCCCCTGAGCCCTTCGTCCTGCCCATGGACGAGCTGCAAGCCATCGCGCAATCAGCCGGCCTGGAGTGGGTGAACTCTGACGCGGAAAAGATCCGCATTGCTCAGGAAGCCATCGCCAACGAGCCAAAACCCGTGCACGTGCCCCGTGAACGCAAGCCGCCCGTTGTGCTGGATGAGGGCCCCCTGATCCTGGTCGAAACCCGCAAGGACCTCAACCAGATCACGCTGCCATTCGAGAGCGCAGCCTGATCACCCAGGCTCCCGAACAACCCGGCCACGCGCCGGGTTTTTTCATGCCTTCGGCAGAAAAACCATGAGGGTTTCACCTTAACGCCAATGTGTTGACGCATACGTCAAGCATGCCATCTAATCTTCGGATTACTCTGGAGACCGGCATGCCTACCTCTTCCTCCGCGACGCACGCACGCTCCTGGCCTTCCCAGCCCACCTCTTGTTGGCGCCGACCGAAAACTGAGCCACTTTTAAGGGGTGTGCCGATCTAAAACTGAGCCAGGTGTTCAACCTACCCTGCTGCTTTTTGATGCAGCGGGGTTCGAGG
>JACPOH010000379.1 GCA_016185075.1 Aquabacterium sp.
CCGACGACCTGCTGGACTGGTTGAAGTCCGGTTGGCTGGCGTGGGCACTGGACGAAGGCGAGCAACCTCGCCCCCCGGACGTGAGCTTGCTGCGCGCGACCGACGAACTTGAAAGCTGGTGTCGACGGCATGGTCTGTTGGGCGCCTGGGGCCTTCAGATTCCCGCTCCGGTGCCGGGCGACATCGGGGACGACGCCTTGCCAGCGGAGTGGATCCCCAGTGGGCGTCAGGCCATGCCGGCTTCTGCGGCCCACTTGTGGCGCTGGGCCTCGTACGTGGTCCAGCCCTTGCAGGACCTGTGGTCGAGCAAGCGGCCCTCCCTGCAGGATTGGCTGGCGGGCTTGCAAGCTGCGTTGGCGCGAGCGGGCGCCTTGCCGGTGTTGATGGCCGATGAGGCCGGTGAACTGGCTTTGCAATCCTTGCGTTTTGACTTGCTGGATGCGAACGAGCCGGCAGGGGGCTTGTGGGCCGGTCTCTCCAGCATGACCAGGCTGGATGGCCCCGCCTTTCTCAGATGGGTGTCCACAGTGCTGGAGGCGACGACTTTTCGCCCCCCAGCGCCCGAGCAGCCGGCTGACGTGGTGATCACCCCCCTGGCTCGTGCCGTATTGCGCCCGTTCCAGGCCATCGTGTTGCCGGGTGCCGACGAGCGTCAGTTGGGAGCGATGGGCAGCCAATCGGGCTGGATGGGCACCCGCTTGCGCGAAGCACTGGACCTGGCTACGCCCATGACCCAACGGGCAGCGCAGTGGGACGCTTTCACGCTGCTGATGACGCGTCCGGGTGTGATCTGCCTGTATCGACTCGCACAGGGGAGCGAACCGCTGGAGCCCAGTGCCTGGCTGGAACGTTGGGCCACGCAGGCTGGCCAGGGGATCGGGCAGGCAGCAGACGCGCGCTTGACAGTGTCCATCGAGCCCTGCCCTGTCTACCCGCCATTACCCAGCCTGAAGGAGGCACTGTGGGCCTTGCCGGGGCAGGTGACGGCCACGTCATACGAGGCCTTGCGGCAGTGCCCCTATCGCTTCTTCGCCAACAGCGTGCTGGGCCTGCGAGAGCACGATGAACTGGAGGAGGGGCTGGATCGCTCCGACTTTGGCATCTGGTTGCATGAGGTGCTGCGCCGGTTTCATGAGCAGCGGCAAGGTCAGTTGGCCATCAGCTCGGAAGCGGAGGATGTGCAGGCCTGGCTGGATGCGGCCCAGCACGTCCTGCATGAGACAGGGCTGGATCGTGATAGCCAGCGACCATTCTTCCTGCCATTCCAGGCCGATCTGGATCGCCTTGCGCGCGCCTACGTCAAGTGGCTGCGTGCCCACGAGTCAGGAGGCTGGTCTCTACAGGACAGCGAGCGCGTCGCTCAGCGTGACTTGCCGATCAGCGAGAACCTGTCCGTGAAGCTTTATGGCCAGATCGACCGCATTGATGCACGTCATCACGAGGGAGGCAAGCAGCATCTGGTGCTGGACTACAAAACGGGCAGCCTGGAGGGCCTCAAGCGCAAGGTGGCGCAGCCCCTGGAGGACACGCAATTGGCTTTCTACGCGGCGCTGTCGGATCCACAGTGGGTGGTGTCGGCATCCTATCTGCATCTGGACGCCCAGGATGTCAAGCAGCTCGACCACCCGGATGTCCAGCGCAGTGCGCAGGCATTGCTGGATGGGCTCGCGCGCGATTGGAGCCGGCTGCATGCCGGTGCCGCCATGCCCGCGCTGGGTGAAGGCAGTGCGTGCACGTACTGTCAGGCACGCGGCTTGTGCCGCAAGGACCACTGGACCGTGCAGGAGGCGTCCACATGAGTCAGGCTGCATACGAGGTCAACGGCGAGATCGTGCCTGCAGACCTGTTCTACCAGGTGGCGTGTGATCCACACCGCAGCGTGGTGGTCGAGGCCTGCGCGGGGGCGGGCAAGACGTGGATGCTGGTGTCCCGCATCCTGCGGGCACTGCTCGATGGCGTCCCGCCCAATCAGATCCTGGCCATCACGTTCACGAAGAAGGCGGCCGGTGAGATGCGTGAGCGCTTGCACGCGTGGTTGCGGGACTTTGCCCATGCCAGCGATGCGCGGCGCGAACTGGAGTTGCGCATTCGCGGTGTGGCAGCTGATCGTGTGGCGGAGATGGCACCTCGCCTTCAGCAACTGTATGCGGCCTGGCTCGACGAAGGGCGTGGCGTGGACATCCACACCATCCATGGCTGGTTCTCTCGGTTGGTGAAGGCCGCGCCGCTGGACATCCTCAACGAGCTGAGTCTGCCGCCTGAGCTCAACCTGGTTGAAGACACCAGCGAGCATTGGCCGGAGTTGTGGGGCCGCATGCTGCGCCGTCTGGACGCGCAGGCGCCTTCGCGCAAGAACAGTCAGGTGGCCGGGCCCGAGTACATCGCCTTCATGGCTGTTGTCCGTGAGGTGGGGCGCTTCAATGCCGAGGCCTGGCTGCACACGGCGCTCGATAACCGTCTGGAGCTCACATTGGCCGATCAAGGCGGGCATCTGGCGGGTGGGGTGCCCAGCGCAGCGGCCTGGTCCGAGCAGTGGGCTGGGTTGACCATGCCTTGCGATGCCTTGGCCCGTGAGTCTGTGGCAGCGCAGTTCTGGTCGCTCGCCAGGCAGCTGGCCACGTCCAAGGGAGCGAAGGCGCAGAAGGCCGGCGTGGCCATCGAGCAGGCGATGGGCCTGAGCGACCTCACCGCGCGCGCGCAGGCGCTGATCAAGGCTTTGCTGACGGACAAGGGCGAGCCCCGCAAGCAGTTGGGTGACATGGCTGATCTGGCATGGGCGCAAGCCTGGCTGATCGACCTGCAGCAGGCACTGGTCCAGCAGCAGGCGCATGTGCTGCACGAGCACATGGTGCAGCTGTCGCGTGGTTTGTTCGAAGAGTACGCGCGGTTCAAGACCGAGCGCGGCCTGGCTGACATGGTTGACCTGGAGCTGGCAGCAGCCCGGCTCCTGGGGGATCCGATCCTGTCTGGCTGGATCCAGGAGCGCCTGGACAGCCAGGTTCGGCAGTTGCTGATGGACGAGTTCCAGGACACCAGCCCCTTGCAATGGCAGACCTTGAAGTCCTGGTTGTCCGGGTATGCCGGTGCGGGGGGCGGGCAAAGTGGGCGCCACCCCATCAGCGTCTTTCTGGTGGGGGACCCCAAGCAGAGCATCTACCGGTTCCGCCGTGCAGACCCGCGCGTCTTTGGTGCGGCCAAGACCTTTGTGCTGGAGGCGCTGGAGGGTGATCTTCTGGCGTGCGACCACACGCGACGCAACGCCCCGGGCATCATTCAGGCGCTCAACCTGGTCATGGGGCAAGCCTGTGCCGAAGGTCGCTTCCCGGGCTTTCGCCATCACACCACCGCGTCTGAAGCTGATTCGCGCATTCGTGTGCTGCCGTCGGTCATGCGCAGCACGGGTACTCAGGCTGAAGAGGACGAGGCCTGGCGCGACAGTTTGCTGACACCGCGCGAGCGCGCACACACGTCCATCAAGGAGATGGAGGCCCAGCAGGTGGCACAGGCCATTGCCGTGATGGTGCGACAGGAGGGCATCGCCCCGTCGGACATCTTCGTGCTGGGGCGCAAGCGCGCCACGCTGGCCATGGTCGCGCAGGCGCTGGACGAGCACGCACTGCCGCACATCGCGCCCGAGGACACCCGGCTGATCGACACCCCCGAGGTGCGCGACCTGGTGGCGGCGCTGGATGCCCTGGTGTCGCCGCATCATGATCTGGCCTTGGCGCATGCCTTGAAGAGCCCGCTCTTTGGCGTCACCGACGATGAGCTGCTGCAGTTGGCGGCTGTGGTGAAGCAGGCCGGCCAGAAGCGCACCTGGTGGGAAGGGCTGCAGCACATGGTCTTGCTGCCCGAGTGCCCTCCATCCCTGAGGCGAGCCGCCGAGTTGATGCAGGCCTGGGCCGAGCTGGCGCGCGTGCTGCCGCCACATGACCTGCTGGAGCGCGTCGTGACGGACAGTGGCTATCGTGCACGCCTGCTGGCCTGTGTGCCTGCCAGCCGCCGGGTGCAGGCGCTGTTCCATGTAGACGCGCTGTTGTCGCAAAGTCTGGACATGGACGCCGGCCGGGATGCCACGCCCTACCGCTGGGTGCGCGCGCTCAAGCGTTTGCCTCTGAATCTGCCGCCGCGTTCGCAGGCAGATGCCGTGCAGCTGCTGACCATCCACGGTGCCAAGGGGCTGGAGGCCAAGGTGGTCTTCATGATCGACACCGACCCGGAGCCGGCGCGCAAGGACAGCTACGCCTTGATGGTCGACTGGCCCGAGAGCGATGAGCGGCCCAGGCGATGCGCCTTCATTCGTTCGCAAAGCAGCCCTCCGCCCAGCCTGGCTTCCAGCCTGGAGCAGGATCGCGAGGCGGATCAGCGGGAAGAGCTCAATGCCTTGTACGTGGCGCTCACGCGGGCCAGGGAGCAACTGGTGTTCAGCCGCACGCAGCCCAGAGGGCAGGGCGCAGACAGCTGGTGGCAGCGTCTTGTGAGCAGTGAGGCCATCGACCCCGAGCAGGCCTGGCAGCCTGACCTGCGCGAGGCGCCTCCTTCGCAGGGCCACTCTGCGGCCAAGGCTCCTGTGGTGCACCTCACCTTGCCCGCCTTGGTGGCGCGTGCCGGCCACGATGTGGGCGACGGTTCAGGTGGCGCTCCGGGTAACGAGGCCAGCAGCACCGAGCAGTTGCTCGGGCAGGTGGTGCACCGGGTGCTGGAGTGGCTCACGCCATTGCCGGTCAGCCAGCGCACGGCCGCAGCCATCGAACGGGCTGTGCAGTCCGCCAGCAAGGCCTTGGCGCTGGGGGCCGCACACCATGGTGCCGCGCGGCATCTGGTTGAGACCATCTTGAGCGCGCCGGCGCTGCAGCCTTGGCTGGATCCGGCCAGGCTGGCCTGGGCAGGTAACGAGGTTGCCCTGCACGAACAGGGCCAGGTGCTTCGCATCGACCGGCTGGTGGCGCTCGACACGGCGCACGGCAGGCAGTGGTGGGTGCTGGACTACAAACTGCAGCACCGTCCTCAAGCGCTGGCAGCCTACCGTGCGCAGATGAGCCGGTACGTGGCGGCGGTGTCTGCCCTCCAGCCTGGCGAGCCCGTTCGGGCCGCATTCATCACCGGGGCAGGGGAATGGGTCCCCCTCGAATGAGCGCCAAGCCCGTGGCCTGATGCGCTTTATGTGAAAAAGGGCCGCCTTTGCCGCCCTTGACGGGGTTTTGCTCTTGCCGTGGCTGTAGTGCAATCAAGGTGTTTACATGGGGATACATCTGTCCCCGGAGATCCACTGTCCTCCACACCACCATGGCCGCTGTCTCGCCTCCCACGACCACGGCGCCCCGTTACTTCGGGCGATTCGAGCTGCGGCAGATGCTCGGGCGCAGCCATGCCTCGGGCACGTGGTTGGCAGTCGACCCAAGGCTGCAGCAGGAGGTCCTGCTGTGTGTGCCCCGGGCACAACCGCAAAACGACAAGGAGCGCGACGCCTGGACGCAGGAAGTCCTGTCTGGCGCTCGGCTCAAGCACCCGCAGCTGGCGGAGGTGCTGGAGGTGTCCTCGCACGATGGCTGGCCCTTTGTCAGCTGTGTGCGCGGGCAAAGCGTGACGCTCAGCGAGCGCGTGGCTTCGGGGCCACCGCCACCGCCCATCGAAGTGGTGACCATGGTGTGCGACATCCTCGAAGGTCTGGCCTATGCCCATGAGGCCGGCGTCGCACATCAGGACCTGGCTTTGCACAACGTGTTGGTGGACAAGACTGGCCACGCTCGCGTGGCTGGCTTGAGTTGCAGCCTGGCTCCGCTGGCCCCTGGCGAGTTCGCCCGGCCTGCCTATGGCCGCCAGCAGATCCGTCAGGCGGCCGAACGCGACGTCCTGATGGTCGGCCTGCTGATGTACCGCCTGCTGGTCAACAGCCCCGCGCTGGATGATCCGGATCTGGGGCATGCCGCCAGCCGCATCGGCTACGAAATCGTCCGCCTGCCCTGGACGACACCCCATCCCGTGCCGGAAACCTTGCGAGCGATCGTGAACCGATCGACCGATCGGCAGCACCGGCAGCGTTATCTGAATGCTCGGACACTGTTGAGTGCCCTGCAGGGCTGGGTCAAGACCAATGCCGAAGATGCCGGCGGGCCACTGGCTTTGCTGCTCGACCGTCTCAACACGGTGGGGGCTCTCCCGGGGCGCCCCCATACAGAGCGTGCCCTGGTGGCCACGCTGTCGCAGGAAAGCCTGCGGGTGGACGATTTCGTGGACATCATTGTCAAGAACCCGGCGCTGTGCTGGGAGATGCTGCGCGCCGTCAATGTGGCTTCCTATCGCAGCCAGACGGTTGACGACGGTGTGACCACCTTGTCTCGCTCGATCATGTTGCTGGGGCAGCAAGGTTTGCGCAAGCTCGCTTCCGGCGTGCGTGCCTGGCCTGGGGCTTTGGGCGCGCAAACCAGCTTGTCCGGTGAGGATGGCCAGCAGGCCATTGCGGACCTTGACAATGAGTTGCGGTTGACCTGTCTGGCTGGGCACATTGCCAGGCTGATGGCGCCGTTTTCCATCAGTGACGAAGAGGCCTCCGTCTCGGCGATGTCTCAACGCCTAGGGTGGCTCCTGGTGCTCTATCACTTTCCGGATGAGGCGGCTCAGATCAAGCACCTGATGCAGCCTGGGCCGCCCACGGACGAAGGCAGCACGGCACCGACGCCGGGCATGAGCATGGAAGCGGCAGCAGGGGCTGTGCTGGGCGTGAACCTGGATGACTTGTCGACCGCGGTCATGAAGCATTGGGGCATGCACGAGCGTCTGTTGCAGGCTTGCAGGCCCTTGAGCCGCTCGACGCCAGTCAGAACACCGACGACCCCTGAGGACACCTTGCGGGTCGTGGCCAGCCTGGCCAATGAGATGACCCAGACCCTGCTGCTGGAGCCGCAGAAGTCGGCGCAAGCGCTGCATCAGGTGTACCTGCGGTACGCGCGCGCACTGGGCCTGACAGCCAAGGAATGCAACCTCACGCTGGAGCACGCCATGCGTCTCGTGGACGGTGGCGCCCCCAAAGTGGCCAAGGCGGTCAGCTCCGCTTGAGCGCCTGAGCGCATTCCTGGACGAGCGCCGGGCCCTTGTAGATCAGGCCCGTGTAGATTTGAACAAGATCCGCACCGGCGTCGCGCTTGGAACGCGCGTCCGCCGCGCTCATCACGCCGCCTACACCGATGATCGGGTAGCGGGGCCCCAGGGCGGCACGCAACTGGCGGATCACCTGGTTGCTGGCTTCCAGCACGGGCGCGCCGCTCAGACCGCCGGTTTCCTCGGCATGCTTCAAGCCCTTGACCGCCTCACGTGAAATCGTGGTGTTGGTGGCGATCACGCCGTCAATGCCATTCTTTTGCAGCGTGGCGGCGATCACGCCCACTTGCGTTTCGTCCAGATCGGGGGCGATCTTCACGAACATGGGCACAGTGCGGCCATGGCGTTTGATCAAGTCCTGACGGCGCTCCTGCAACTGGCCCAACAAGGCGTCCAGTGCTTCGTCGCTTTGCAGCGCGCGCAGGTTCTTGGTATTGGGTGACGAGATGTTGACGGTGACGTAGTCCGCGTGCGGGTAGACGCCTTCCAGGCAGATCAGGTAGTCGTCTACCGCGTTCTCGATGGGGGTGACGGCGTTCTTGCCGATGTTCAAGCCCAGGATGCCGCCCTTGCTGCGGAATTGCGCACGCTTGACGTTGGCCAGGAAGCTGTCGAGCCCCTCGTTGTTGAAGCCCAGGCGGTTGATCAGGGCATTGGCCTCGGGCAGGCGGAACATGCGTGGCTTCGGGTTGCCCGGCTGGGGCTTGGGCGTCACGGTGCCCACCTCCACAAAACCGAAACCCATGGCACCCAGGCCATCGATCACGCGGCCATTCTTGTCCAGGCCGGCGGCCATGCCAATGCGGTTGGGGAAGGTGATCCCCGCCACCTCGACCGGGTCCTGCACGCGGTCTGCACCCCACAGACAGGCCAGCGGCGTATTCTGGAAGCGGGCCAGGCCGGCCATGGTCAGCTCATGCGCGGCCTCCGGGTCCAGGTTGAACAACACGGATTTCGGCAGGGAATAGGGAAGCAGGGCCATGGCAGGCAGGAGTGGTCAGAAATGGACGATGCGAGGCCTCCATTGTCCCTGATCTGCTCAATACCCGAATCTGGGGAATTTTTCACTGGGTGATGGCGCGATCACCCTTTGCATGGAGGCCTAGGGCCTGTTAACACTAATTGCGCCATGTTGATTTAAGCGCGATAGTGAGCGCATGGAGATCACATCAGCCCAATTCGCGCAGATCGAACACTGCCTGCCAAAGCAGCGCGGCAACGTCAGCCTGACCAACCTGCAAG
>JACPOH010000076.1 GCA_016185075.1 Aquabacterium sp.
GCGCGAGTCCACGCCCTCAAGAATCACAGCAGAAAGCTCCAGACAGTCAGGCAGCAGCGCATTGTCGGCAAGCGAGATAACAAGCGCAGGTCCTTGACATGATCCGAACGGATCATGCTTTGGCGCATTCGCCACCCAGGGTGCCGATCGGACTACGGGTTGCTACTTCAAGGCGTTACACGCCTGCGGAACCATCCGGGCTCATTCGAGGAAGCCCTGATGAAAATCCTGATCTATAGCGCCAACTATGCGCCCGAGCCAACGGGCATCGGCAAGTATTCCGGCGAGATGGCTGAGTGGTTGGCATCCAAGGGGCACGACGTGCGTGTGGTGGCCGCCCCGCCGTATTACCCGAACTGGAAAGTGGCCGAGGGCTACCAGTGGCCGCCTTACCGCCGCGAGACTCTCAACGGCGTCGACGTTTGGCGTGCGCCGCTGTGGGTGCCCAGCCAGCCAGGCGGTGTCAAGCGCGTGCTGCACTTGCTGAGCTTCGCCCTGAGCTCTGCGCCCGTGATGTTGCGCCAGGCCTTCTGGAGCCCCGACGTCGTGCTGACCGTGGCGCCTGTCATGGCCTGTGCGCCCGTGGGCTGGTTGACCGCCCGTCTCTGCGGCGCCATGGCCTGGCTGCACGTTCAGGACTTCGAGGTGGACGTGGCCTTCCAGATGAACCTGTTGAAGGGGCGTCGCCTGAAGTCGCTGGCCTTGCGCCTGGAGAGCGGTCTGCTCAAGCGCTTTGACAAGGTGTCTTCCATCTCATCCAGGATGGTCGAGAAGCTGCGCCAGAAGGGGCTGGACAGCGATGCCATCGAGCTCTTCCCCAATTGGGTTGACACCGCAGGCGTGAACCCCTTGCAGCGCCCCAGCAGCTTCAGGGCAGAACTGGGCATCCGCGATGACCAGACCGTGGCGCTGTTCTCTGGCACCTGGGGCAGCAAGCAGAACCTGCTGTCCATCCCGGCAGCCGCCCGTTTGTTGCAGCACCGCCAGGACATCGCCTTCGTGATCTGTGGTGACGGCGTCATGCGCACCGAGATGGAGGCCGCCTGCGCGGGCCTCGACAACGTGCACCTGCTGCCACTGCAGCCCAAAGAACGCCTGTGCGATCTATTGGGCATGGCCGACGTGCACCTGCTGACGCAAAGCGCCGAGGCTGAAGACCTGGTGCTGCCCTCGAAGCTGACCGGCATGCTGTCGAGCGGCCGCCCCGTGGTGGCCACCTGCCGAGTCGGCACCGAGCTGGGCCAGGTCGTGTCGCACTGCGGTCTGGTTGTGGCGCCTGGCTGCATCCCCTCATTGGCCGATGCGGTGGTGAGCCTGGCTGACGATCCGCAACGCCGGCGCGAACTGGGCGTCTTCGCTCGTGCCTATGCCGAGACCAGCTTTGCCAAGGACCCCATCCTGGCGCGCTGGCTGAATGTGGCCACACGCCCCCGCCTGCCTGCCACGGTCTTGCCAGAGCAGAAAGCCAATTGATGGCCTGATCAGGTTGGCTGAACCGAGCGCCCGTCAGGCCTTGAGCATATTGGGTATCTTGTCTGCCGCAAAGTTAGGCAGTCGCGGGAAGACCTCCAGCAGGTCTTGCGGCCCCAGGCCAAACCACCGGCCCAGCATGGCGCCGTACTGTTCGATGGCCAGGCTGGGCAGCAGGATGCCGTTCTGGATCTGGTCCGGCGAGTTGTCGAAATCATTACCGCGTGCACTGCGCGTGCCATACACGGGGATGTCCCCGCCGACCATGCCACCGCGCACGGCACCACCCATCACGAAGTGGTGCCCACCCCAGCCGTGATCGGTGCCATCGCCATTGCTGGTGAAGCTGCGGCCGAAGTCCGATGCCGTGAAGGTGGTGACCTGGTCACTCATGCCCATGGCCGTGATCACGCCATCAAAGTAGGCCATCGCATGGTTGAGCTGGGCCATGAGGCCTGCGTGGCTCTGGTTCTGCCCGTTATGCGTATCAAAGCCCCACAGGTTGACGAAGAAGACCTGCCGCTTGATCCCCAGCGCCTTCTGGGCGGCGATGCAGCGGGCCACGATCTGCAACTGTTTGGCCAGCACGTTCTGGCTGACCATGCCTCTGATGTCCCTGTAGTTGAGCAGGTCGGCAGGGCCGAATGGCCGGGCACCCGCGCCAGGCAGTGCCGCAGACAGCACCCTCTCGGCATCGATGCTGCGCCCAGCCACGGCAGCGAGGTCTTGCTCCATCACATGGCTGCTGCGCCCACCTCGCACCACACGACTCAATGCATCGGCCAACTCGGGTACGTTGAACAGCCGGTCACGGCCTGAGGTGTCCACCGTGGTGCCCATGCGCACGGGCCCTTCCAGCGACACCTGATACTGGCGCACCTTCTGGCCAGACAGCCAGACCGCATTGCCCCATGCAGACACGGCGGTGAACATGCTGTTGTCTGCCGCGGCCATCATGTCTGCCATGCGGCCTCCCCAGCCCACCGTGGCGCCCTCAGGCCGCAAGGCTTGCCAGGTCGATTGCTGGTCGTTGTGCGAATACAGCTTGCTCGGGATGGCCTTGCTGCCCGCCTTGTACTGCTCGCGCGTCAAGGGCTCCAGCAACGGGCCCACATTGGCCACGATGGCCAGCTTGCGTTGCTGGTTGAACAGGTTCTGCAGGTAAGGCAGCAAAGGGTGCAGGGCCAGCGTGCGGCCCTGCAGGTTCATGGCCGGCGTCAGCGGCAGCACGCCACCCAAGCGGCGAGGTGTGCCGGCGGCGGCGCTGAGGTCAGGGGCCGCGTCCTTGAGCAAGGCAATGGTGTCAGGCTGCTGCGTTCGGGTCGCGGCATAACGGGTCCACGAGCCGGCATCGGTGGCCAGCACCGTGTTGAAGGCGTCGTTGCCCCCTTGCAGGAAGATGCAAACCAGGGCTTTGTAGTCACTGGCTGTCTGTGCGGCGGCCGAACTGGCTGCAGCCAGGTTCAAGGCCAGCGGGGCACCGGCCCCCAAGGGTGCGAGCGCCGCCAGTTGCTGCAGGAAAAGGCGCCGCGCGCCGGGGCTGGTCGATGGGGGCATGTTCACGCTCACTTTTGCACCTGGAACTCGGGCGACACGGCGGTCAACAACACGGCGCTGCGCACGCGTGTCAAGGCCGTGGATCGGATCTGTTCAGCCGTGGTGGCGCCAGGCACGCGGAAGTCCACCGTCGACACGGCTTTGACGATCTCGGCTTTCAGCGCCTCTGGCATGGCGCCATACAGCACCCACGCCGGCAAACATGAGGTTGGTCATGAACGTGGTGTACCCGGCGGCACTCGTTTCATGCACCAGTTGCATCTCGGGCGCCACCAGGCCAGCCTTGGCGGTGGCCGAGTTGGGCGGCACAAAGCCAGGCCTGAAGAAGTTGAACACCGAAGGTGAGCGCATGGGGGCCTGGTTCAGCGCCGTGGCAGGCTCCTGCGTGGGCGAGACCAGGTAGTAGCCCGTGTCCGAGTGCACGCCCACGCCCCGCAGCACGGCCGACAGCCTCAGGATTGGTTCGCGCACCTTCCCGAACGTGGTGCTGCTCAGGGCAGCCGCGGTGTCGCGTGCTTCCGGGTCCAGCAGCACGGCACGCACCACCTCACGCAAGCTGCCACCAGACTGCTTGAAGGCGGCGGCCACACGCTGCACATAGGCCGGGCTGGGGTTGCTGGTCACCAGGCGCTGAATCAGCTGCTTGCCGATGAAGGGCCCGACATTGGGGTGCCTGGCCAAAGTGTCCAGCGCCACGCCGAGATCGCCCTCCGGCGAAGGGAAGAAGGCGCTGGCGTCAATCGTCACACCCAGGAAGCGCTTTTCACTGCTGGCGTGGTAGCGGCTGTAGGGCCGCATGTTGTTGACGAACTGCCGCCCTGTGGCCGAACCATCGGCGCGGCCTTCACCCCACAGGAAGCAGCCTTCCTGAGGCCAGGTGGGGCAGTCCCAGCTCCAGCCTGTGAAGACGCGGGCAAGCCCGGCAATGTCGTTGGCGTTGTAGGTTTCGATCGGCTGGCCGTTGCCATCGAGCTTCAGGCTGCCATCTGGCTGAAGCTCATGCAGGCCGATGGAGAACAGCTGCATGATCTCGCGCGCGAAGTTCTCATCGGGCACGCGGCCTGTGATCGGGTCTTCCTTCTGATTGCGCATGTGCGACAGGTAGCAGCCCATCACAGGGTGCAGGGTCACAGCCTCCAGCAGGCTGCGGTAGCTGCCAAAAGCCTGGCGCCCCAGCATGTCCAGATACGAGGCCACACCACGGATGTTGTCGGCACCGCAGGCGTCTGCCCACGAGACCACGAAGATCTCCGACAAGGCAAAGGCCAGGCGCTGCCGCAACTGATCAGGCCCGGCCAGTGCGTGTGCCCAGAAGCTGTGGAGCAACTCGTCTGCGCCCGCACCGTTGCCCGGGTTGGCCTTGTTCAAGGCCGTGTTGCGCATCTCCCAGTAGGCCTGATGAGACAGCTCGGGCTGTGAGGCCTCGAACTGCTCTTTCAGCCAGGCCTCGTAGCCGATGGCCATGAGGTGGTCCACCTCGGCCTCTGTGGGCCCGAAGGTCGCCTGCGTCAGGAAGCGTGCGGCCTCCTGCCTGCTTGCAGGCACCAGCGCAGGCGCCACGCCAGCCACCGCCATGAGGCGGTCGCGTGACGTGCCATTGGGTGCCGCCACATCATTCGAACCCGAGGCGCTTGCATCACGCCCGCCACCACACGCTGCCAGGCACAAACCCAGCACACCAATCACCAG
>JACPOH010000380.1 GCA_016185075.1 Aquabacterium sp.
CGGGATCGGTCAGCACCACGGCCATGGTCATGGTCGAGGCCAAGCTGCCTCTGGACGAGTCGATCACCGTCACATCCGATGACGTCGACACCGAAAAGAACAGCAGCTCTCGTCTCGCCGTGGGCGCAACCCTGACCCGCGGCGAGTTGCTGCACCTGGCCTTGATGTCCTCCGAGAACCGCGCAGCCCATGCGCTGGGTCGCACCTACCCCGGTGGCCTGCCTGCTTTCGTGCTCGCCATGAACGCCAAGGCGCGCACCCTGGGCATGGCCGATACCAAGTACGTGGACCCTACCGGCCTGAACAGTGGCAACCAGTCGAGCGCCAAGGATCTGGCCGCCTTGGTCAAGGCGGCCTACCAGCAGCCCTTGATCCGCGAACTGTCCACCTCACACGAGTACGCCGTGCGGGTGGGGCGTCGTGAAGTCCAGTTCCACAACACCAACAGCCTGGTGCGCAACCCGGCCTGGGACATCGGTCTGCAAAAGACCGGTTACATCGTCGAGGCCGGTCGCTGTCTGGTGATGCAGGCCAAGATGGCTGGACGCAAGTTCATCATGGTGTTCCTGGACTCGTCGGGCAAGTATTCCCGCCAGGCCGACGCCGAACGCGTGCGCCGCTGGATCGAGTCGGCCACGCAGAAGGGCGCCCTGAGCAGCCTGCCGCACAACAAGGTCACGTCTTGATCTGATGTGCGCCCGTGAAAAAGCCTCCCGCGGGAGGCTTTTTTCTTGCTGCTTTCGGTGCCGCATCTGGGCACCTTGGCGACCTGGTGGCGAGCTGTCAGGCGTGGTTCCAGCCCAGGCTGCCGGACACCCGTTGTGCCGTGTTCTTCAGCGCCTCGCACCACTCCGGGCTGATGCGTGCGGCGGGTGCGTTCAGCGCGAGGCTGGCTGTCACGCGCCCCTGGTCATCCAGGATCGGTGCGGCCGCCAGTTGCAGCGAAGGATCCTGGCCTTCGCCTTCCTGGGCGACCCCATTCTGGCGAATCTGCGAGAGTTCCGCTGCCAGGCCGGGGTGGTTGGCTGACAAGGCCTGCAAGGCAGAGCCTGTTTCATTGAGCAGCAGCACCTTGCCGGCGGCGCTGCTCGTCAAGGGGACGCGCAGACCCATCACGCGGGTGACCTGCACGCCATTGCGTTCAGACACGGTGCGTTCGATACACAAGGCATCGTCGTCCTGGCGAACAAACAGGGAAACCGGGAAGCCGGTCAGGCGATGCAGCTCCTGCATGGGCCGCACGGCCAGGTCGCGCACATCCAGCCGAGCACGCACCAGGTTGCCCAGCTCCAGCAGACGCAGACCAAGGCGATAAGCCCCCGGGCCCGAGCGTTCGACCATGCCGCCAACGGCCAGGTCATTGAGGATGCGGTGGGCCGTGGAAGGGTGCAGACCAGTCTGTTCGCTGATCAATTTCAGTGAAACCGCATCTCCGTCACGCGCAAGCGTATCCAGGAGACTGAACATTCTGCTGAGAACCTGGATCGAAGTGGATGCTGCTTTGGAGTCACTCATCGGGGTTTTCCTCCGTGAGAAGGGATTTTGAAAGGTGGAACCCCCCATCAATCGGCGAAATAATCCGTGCCTTGAGCGCATTTCACCCCTTTGGCATGTCGTTTTCGGCATTTCATAACGCCTATGACCATTTCCGATTTCATGGCGACGATCTGGCGTCGCGCTCACGGCCCTTTGCCGGCCTGGCGTCCGTTCTTGTTGGCCATGGCTGCGTGCAGCCTGAGTGCCCTGGCGCTGGCCCAACCCAATAGCCCACCCGAGAAAGAGGCCGCGGCCAACGGCGGCCCGGCTTCTCAAGCGGCTTCGGCGGGCAACGGCGGTGCATCGGCAGCCTCCGCGGCCGCGGCACCCGTGCGCAAGTGGATCTCACCGGTACCGCGGGTGTTCGGCCGGCTGGGCCCGAAGGATCTGGGCCTGATCATCAACGAGGATGACCCTTATTCCGTGCAGGTCGGTGCGTATTACGCCAAGGCCCGGCGCATTCCGGCAGATCAGATCCTGCGTGTCAGCCTGCCACTCAAACCCAGTCTCTCCCCGCAGGAATTTGAAGCTTTCTCCAAAAAGGTGGACGCGTTCTACGGCAGCCGCGTTCAAGGGCTGGCGCTGGCCTGGAAGCAGCCGTTCAGCGTGGACTGCAACTCGATCACAGGTGCCCGGGCGCTGGGTTATGACGGGCGGCTGTGCAGCAAGACCTGCGACAAGAGCCGGCCCTCTTCGTACTTCGGCTCGATTTCCACCAAGCCCTACAGGGACCACCACATTCGCCTCGGCATGCTGCTGGCGGCCAAGGATGTGGAGGGCGCCAAGGCGCTGATCGATCGCGGCGTGCGCTCGGACGGTACCCTGGGCTTGCGAGGGGCGCCGCCGGTGGACGTGCATTTCGTGACCACGTCCGACTCGGTGCGAAGCGTTCGGCAAATGTTCTTCCCGCCGGCGGGCCCCGAACCCAAAGTCGGCCTCAATGTCTTTCTGGATCAGACCGACGCGCTGCGCAATGTGGACCGCGTGCTGATCTACATGACCGGCAAAGCCACGGTGGACGGGCTGGACACCGTTGGCTTCGTGCCTGGCGCGCTGGCCGACCACCTGACCTCATTCGGGGGCAAGCTCGATGACCCTCACGGGCAGATGAGCGTGCTCTCCTGGATCGAGGCGGGTGCCACGGCGAGTTATGGCACCACCAGCGAGCCTTGTGCCCACGTTCAGAAATTCCCCAACCCTCAGGCGCTCCTGCTGTTCTACATACAGGGCGCAACGGCCCTGGAGGCTTACTGGAAGAGCGTGATGTGGCCTCAGCAGGGCTTGTTCGTCGGTGAGCCCCTGGCCGCACCGTATGGCCGATGAGGCCGCGCCGGGTTCAGCGCAGCAGCCCCCATTTCACGCCTTGCGCTAACCACCACTTGCGCAGGGGCGTCAGCACGATGCGCTCGTGCAGGACCCGGTCGCCTTGGGTGGCGATTTCGTTGATGAGCTGCAGCTGAAGGTGGGCCTGCACGCGTATCGGGAGCAGGGCGCGCGCCTCCGCGGCTGACAGCCCGCGGCTGGCCGCGAGGCCCGACTGGATCGTGTCAGTGGCTTGCCCATGCAGATGCGCCAGCAGCCCTGCCCAACCCTCGGGCGGCTGCGCACGGTCAGGCTTGCTCAACTGGTGCGCCTTGACGTCGTGCGCTTGCAGCACATCAATGCCCACTTGCACCCAGCCCGCCCGCGCGTCTTGCCCGATGCGCGCCAGGCGGTGTGCCTGCCGGATGCCCCAGCCCAGCTGGCGAGCGGCTTGCCGAGCCCGCTCGCTTTGCGCGCCGAGCAGGCAGGCGGCACCCTCGCAGGCCGCGCCGGTTGTTTGCTGTGCATGGCGCTGGAAGCTGGCATCGTCCAGCCAGCGGGTCTGGTGAACCAGTGTCAGCAAGCCCTCGATCTGGCTGGCCCACAAGGGCCATGGCGGTAACAGCCCTGGAGTCTGCATGGTCTTTTCTGACTGCAAAGCCTTGATCAAGGGGTGATGCGCCTGCCCCTTGGCGGCGTCTTGCAACTCCTGCAACCACCAGCGCAGTTTCGTTTCTGCCACGCCAGGGTCATGGATCTTGAAGGGGATGGTCGCCGTCTCGTGCCACCATTGCGTCCAGAGACGCAAAGCGGGAGCACGTCCGGCAGGTGCCGTGCGGAGGCTGTAGTAGAGGCTGCTGCCTGCTTGCGGAAAAACGTCAGCAGATGGAAGTGGGGAGGTGGAATTCATGACAAATGGCGAGACGCGACCCGTATTGTCTCAATAGACGAATTGACAGACCCAGAAATCATTGCCTACATTACTGACCCGCGAGTCAGTTACGCTGGCTTCGCCGATGTTCGCCGTTTTCCTGTTGTTGAATCGCCGCGCATCACCCTTCGCACCAACGGTATCACCCTATGAAATTGAATGCGCGCCGCGTCCCGACGGCCATTGTGCTGGTCTCGTCCGTTCTGGCCCTTGCTCTCTCAGGCTGCAGTAAAGAGGCGCCAGCGCCCACACCCGAGCGTGCCGTTCGCACGCTGGTCGTGTCCGAAACGGGCGGCGTGATCGAGCGCGGGTTCTCTGCCGACATCCGTGCGCGCAGCGAATCTCGCCTGGGCTTCAGGGTGCCGGGCAAGGTCTCGCGGCGCCTGGTGGAGCTGGGGCAAGCGGTTCGCGCCGGGCAGGTGCTGGGCCAGCTGGACCCGCAGGATCTGCGCTTGCAGCAGGATGCCGCGCGTGCGGGTCTGGCTGCAGCCGAGGCCAATGCGATCCAGGCAGCGGCTGATCTCAAGCGCTTCAAGGAGTTGAAGGCCCAGGGTTTCATCAGCGAGGCTGCAAAGCAACCAGACCAGCTACGCCGCCCTGGTCGCTGACGCCGCAGGCGTGATCACGGCGGTGGACATGGAGCCCGGCCAGGTGGTGAACGCCGGGATGCCGGTGCTGACACTGGCACACGACGGTCCACGCGACGCGGTTTTCGCGGTGCCTGAAGATCTGGGGCAGGCGGTACGAGGACTGGTCGGCAAGAAGGACGCCGTCAAGGTGCGCCGCTGGGGCAGCAACGAGTGGGTACCCGCCACGGTGCGTGAAGTGGCTGCGGCGGCTGATCCGGCCACACGCACTTTCCTGGCCAAAGCCGATGTCGGCAAGGCCGGTTTCGAGTTGGGGCAATCCGCCAGCGTGGCTTTCAACACCCCGGTGCGTGTGGCAGGCGGTGTGCGCATCCCTCTGTATGCACTGGCCGAGCGGGATGGACAGTCCATGGTCTGGGTGCTGGACGGGCAGTCCATGACCGTCAAGCCCACGCCGGTGGTGACGGGTGATGTCACCGGCAACATCGTTTTGATTGCCAAAGGGCTTGCGCCAGGGCAGGAGATCGTGACGGCGGGTGTGCATGCACTCACCCCCGGCCAGAAGGTGCATCGCTATCAGCCGGGCAGTGCGTCTGCCGAGGCTCAAGGTGCTGGGGCTGCTTCGGCCGTCAAACCCTGATCGGCGAGGAGCGAGTCTTGAGTCAAAAGCCAGATTCCTCGAACGAGGCGCAGCGCGCCTGGCCGAAAGGTCAGCGTTTCAATATCTCGCGGTGGGCGCTGGAGCACCCGGCGCTGACGCGCTACCTGATGGTGGTGCTGATGCTGCTGGGCCTGGCAGCCTACTTCCAGCTGGGGCAGGACGAAGATCCGCCTTTTGCCTTCCGCATCATGGTCGTGCGCGCCTACTGGCCCGGCACGACGGCGCAGCAGATGGCCGAGCAGGTGACCGACAAGATCGAGCGCACGCTGCAGGAAGTGCCTTACGCCGACAAGATCCAGTCCTACACCAAGCCAGGCGAGTCGTTCACGCTGTTCATGGTCAAGGATTCGTCACCGCCCAAGGAGATCCCCAACCTCTGGTACCAGGTGCGCAAGAAGGTCGGCGACATGCGCTACACCTTGCCACAAGGCGTGATCGGCCCCTTCTACAACGACGAATTCGGTGACGTCTACGGCTCCATCTACGCCTTGTCGGCCGACGGCTTCTCGCCGGAGGAGCTTCGTCAGTTCGCCGAGCGCGCACGCTCGGATCTCTTGCGCGTGCCAGGCGTGGCCAAGGTGGAGCTGTTTGGCGTGCAGGCCGAGAAGATCTTCCTGGAGATCCCGCAGTTCAAGCTCGCTCAGCTCGGGCTGGACCTGCAGCAAGTGATCCAGCAACTCAATGCCCAGAACGGCATCGAGGGGGCGGGTGTCTACACCGGAGACCGCAACAATGTGCAGATGCGCGTGAACGGCGCGTTCCAGAATGTCGAGCAACTCAAGCAGATGCCCTTGCGGGTGCTCAACCCAGCCACAGGGCAGGCCCGCACTTTCCGCCTGGGGGACATCGCCACCGTACGCCGCGGTTATGAGGACCCGCCCGTCACCAAGGTGCGCCATCAAGGCAAACAGGTGATCGCCCTGGGCATCTCGATGGCCAAGGGCGGCGACATCATCGAGCTGGGCAAGAACCTGTCGGCCGCAACCGAGCGCATCAAGGCCGGCTTGCCCATGGGCATCGAGCTGGATCAGATCCAGAATCAGCCCCAGGCGGTATCCAACTCCGTGGGTGAGTTCGTGCACGCCCTGGTCGAGGCCGTGGTCGTTGTGCTCGCGGTGAGTTTCCTCAGCCTGGGCCTGCACACCAAGCCACTGCGCCTGGATGTCTGGCCGGGGCTGGTGGTGGGCATCACGATTCCGCTGGTGCTGGCCGTGACCTTCCTGGTCATGGACTTGTGGGGCGTGGGGCTGCACAAGATCTCGCTGGGCGCGCTCATCATTGCCCTGGGCTTGCTGGTGGACGATGCCATCATCGCCGTGGAGATGATGGTGCACAAGCTGGAAGAGGGCTACGACAAGATGCGTGCGGCCACCGCTGCTTACGACATCACCGCCATGCCCATGTTGACGGGGACGCTGATCACCGCGGCTGGCTTCCTGCCCATCGGCATGGCGAACTCGGCCGTGGGCGAGTACACCTTTGCCATCTTTGCCGTGACGGCGGCTGCCTTGCTGATTTCCTGGGTCGTGTCGGTCTATTTCGTGCCCTACCTGGGGCAATGGTTGCTGCGCACCCGCCCGAAGATTCAGGCAGGCGAGGGCGAACTGGCCGATCTGTATGACACGCCGTTCTACTCGCGCTTCAAGGCGCTGGTCAACTGGTGTGTGGCGCATCGCTGGATCACCATTGCCATCACCTTGGGTGCCTTGTTCCTGGGCTTCGTGGGCATGGGCAAGGTTCAGCAGCAGTTCTTCCCGGACTCCAGCCGCCCCGAGATCATCGTGGACCTGTGGCTGCCGGAAGGTTCCAGCTTCGACTCCACCGAGGACGTGGCGCGTCGATTCGAGGCGCGCATGATGAAGGAGCCCGGCGTCAAGTCGGTGAGCTCGTGGATCGGTTCGGGCTTGCCCCGCTTCTACCTGCCGATGGACCAGATCTTCCCGCAGAGCAACGTCAGCCAGATCGTGGTGTTGCCGCAGGACGCGGCCATGCGCGAGCAGATCCGCCACAAGCTGCCAACCATCCTGGCCACCGAGTTCCCCGAGGTGCGCACGCGCGTGAAGCTGTTGCCCAACGGGCCGCCCGTGCCATACCCGGTGCAATTCCGCATCGTGGGGGATGACGTGACCACGCTGCGCCACTGGGCGGAAGAAGCCAAGACGATGATGCGTGCGCACCCTGACATGCGCGGCGTCAACGACAACTGGAACGAGTCCGTCAAGTCCATCCGCCTGAGTGTGGATCAGGACAAGGCACGCGCCCTGGGCGTGACCACGCAGTCCATCGCCCAGGCCAGCCAGGTGCTGACCTCGGGCACGACCGTGGGCCAGTACCGCGAAGGTGACCGCCTGATCGACATCGCCTTGCGCTCTCCGCAAGCCGAGCGCCAGACCCTGAGCGCACTGGACAACGCCTATGTGCCGACCGCATCCGGCAAGATGGTGCCCGTGCTGCAGGTGGCCAAACCCAAGCTGGTCTGGGAGCCCGGCGTGCTGTGGCGCGATGGCCGCCACTTCGCCATCACCGTGCAAGGTGATGTGCGTGAAGGCATCCAGGGCCCGACCGTGAGCCAGGCGCTGTGGCCGAAAATGAAAGAGCTGGAAGCGAAGATGCCCGATGGCTACCACGTGCAGCTGGCGGGCACGGCTGAAGAAAGCAGTAAGGGGCAGGGGTCGATTTTTGCCAATGTGCCGGCGATGCTGTTCATCATCTTCACGCTGCTGATGCTGCAGTTGCAGAGCTTCTCTCGTGCGCTCCTGGTTTTCCTGACCGGGCCGATGGGCATTGCGGGCGTGGCCATGGCCTTGCTGGCATCGGATCGCCCGTTCGGCTTCGTGGCCATGCTGGGTGTGATCGCCCTGATGGGCATGATCATGCGCAACTCGGTGATCCTGATCGACCAGATCGAGCAGGACCG